>CALAED010000278.1 GCA_937891035.1 uncultured Thermomonosporaceae bacterium
CCTTGACCGGGGAAAGGAACTCCAGCGCGGGCGCGATGGCGCCCCTATCGATGTAGGCCTGCAGGTCTTTGGCCACCTGGAGGGCGTTGCCGGGCAGCTTGGCGCCGTGGATGCGGTACGGCCCGGACGGCGGCCCGACCTTGGTGACGGCGTCCGCGCCCGCCGGGGAGGCGACAAAGGCCAGGAACTTCTTGGCCTCGTCCAGGTGCTCGGTGGTCTTGGCGATGTAGATGGCGGCGGGCTCCCAGACCGTGGCGCCGTGTTTGGCCGGGTCGTTGCCGGGGATCCCGAAGAACCCGATGTCGGTGGCAGCCTGCGGGTAGGTGGCGAGCTGCGGAGGCAGCGTGACGCTGAGCATCGGGTAATGCGCGCCCTTGCCTTCGATCAGCATCTTGTGCCCTTGGTCCTCGATGGCCGACCCGAATCCCTTGTTGAAGTAGCCCTTGGCGTGCGCGTCGGCCAGGTGCTGGAACCCGGCGAGCGCGGCCGGAGTGGTGGCGAACTTGTTCTTGCCGGCGGTGTATTGCTGAGCGAAGTTCGGCACCGCCGTCTGGACGTTGTAGTAGTCGGCCAGCACGAGCAGCTGCGAGGTCCAGGTGTCCTTGAAGGTGGCGACCATCGGGGTTATCCCGGCCGCCTTGATTTTGTCGTTGTTGGCCATGAACTCGGCCCAGGTCTTGGGCACCTGCAGGCCGAGTTTGTCGTAGACCTTGCGGTTGTAGAGGATGCCGCCGCCGGTGGCCGCGGCGGCCGGCACGCCGTACACCTTGCCGCCCTGTGTCACCACCGGCAGGTAGTCCTTCTTGACGTTCTTCAGCACCGGGTCGCCGGTGAGGTCGACCATGGTCTGGCCCGGGTTGAGCGCTTGGAGCAGCGAGCCGGAGTTGTACCAGAACACATCTGACATGTCTCCGGTCGACAGCCTGGTCTTGACGATGTTGTCGCCCTCGTTGCCGCCCGGGACGATTTCTGTCTTGATCTTGATGGTGGGATTGGCCTTCATGAAGGCGTCCGCCAGCGCCTTGGTCGTGGCCACGGTCGACGGATCGTTGCCCATCACGAACGACAGGGTGACGGCGCCGCCCTCGGCCGACCCCGACGAGCCCGAGCCGCATGAGGTCAGGGCCGCCATCGCGAGAGCGGTCAGGGCCGCTCCGAGCGTGCGGTGAGTGATCTTCACGGCGCCCTCCGGTTTGTTAAAACGTTTTAACAAAACCCCGATGCGAGTTAACGTAAGCGTTACCTCGGGGCCCGTCAAGGATCGAAATGAGTAACGTTTTACAACCGTGATTCGCGTTCGCCGGTTCTGCGGAACCTTGACGGTGAGCAGGTCCCTCGCACATCGGCGCCCATCCCACCAGGACAGCTCCACCGCGCGGAGCTGAGACGTACATCTGAGTAACGTTATTCGCGAAGTTCAGGCTCGTAGAATCGATCTCATACCGGAAGGGGCTCCATGGCCACGTCTCAGCGGCGGCGACGGGTGACGATCACCGACGTGGCCAGCCACGCCCAGGTCTCCACCACCGCGGTGTCGAAGGTGATACGCAACGCCTACGGCGTCAGCCCGGCCATGAAAGACCGGGTCCAAGCGGCCATCGAGGAGCTGGGCTACCGTCCGCACGCCGCCGCCCGCGGGATGCGCGGCCGCACGTTCACCATTGGCGTGCTGCTGCCCGACCTGAGGAGCCCGTTCTTCGCCGAGATCCTCGACGGCCTCACCGAGCAACTCGGTGACACCGAATACCAAGCGATCATGATCCAGGGCGGCACCACCCACAAGTCCGAGCGGCGGGCCATCGACGCCCTGGCTGACCGGCAGGTCGACGGCATCCTCATCGTCGCGCCGATCGCCGCCAAAACGCGCCTGGAGGAGCTTGCGCGCGACATACCCACAGTGGTGCTCGCCAGACACGAACGATCCGCGGTCTACGACACCGTCTTCGCCGACGACGACGCGGGCGCCCAACTCGCCGTGGAGCACCTGATCGACCTCGGACACCGCCGCATCGCGCACATCGCGCACCAAGACAACGCTCGCGCACGCCCCGCCGACCTGCTCCACGTGATCCGGGCGGAAACCTACAAACGCGTCATGCGCGACCACGGCTGCGGCGACGAGATCGCCATCGCGACTACCTCCTACAGCGCGGAAGGCGGCCTCGAGGGTGCCCGCGAACTGCTGAGCCGGTCCCCGCGACCCACCGCGATCTTCGCAGGAGCCGACCAGGCGGCCTTCGGCGCGCTCGCCGCCGTCCACGAAGCCGGCCTGTCCGTACCGGCGGACATCTCGGTCATCGGCTACGACAACATCAGGCTGGCTGCCCTGCCCAACATCGCGCTGACCAGCATCGACCAAGACGGCGTCGTCATGGGACGCGCCGCGGGCCGACTCCTGCTGGACCGCATCGAAGGGCGCACATCCGCGGTGCGCTTCGCCGTCGTACCAAGCCTGGTTGTCCGCCGCACCACCGCCCCGCCGAGCGAGTCAGGGCAGGGACCGGCATCGACGAGTGCGCCAACATGAATGATGTCAACGCGCCGGACGGCCAAACGGATCACCCGGGTGGTCGGAGACATCCAGCGCCGCGTCCCCCGGCTCAGGTAAGTGCGTGCGGCACATACTGGCCCACCGATACGACAATCTGTCGACCTACAGCCTCGGAACGACCATGGTCAGGCGGTCAGCGGGTCGACTTCCGGGGGCGGTTCCACCAGAGGGAGAGGGACAGGGCCGCGGCGATGAGGATGGCGCCGCCGGCGGCGAAGGCGGCGGCCGTGTCGACCCGGCGGTGGACGACGGTGAAACTGCCGGGGAGGGCGTCGAGTGCGCTTTGGAGCTGGTCGGCGTTCTCGGCCCGGTGGTAGGAGCCGCCGGTGGTTTGGGCTATCTGTTTGAGAGCGGGCTCGTCGATGGTGAGGAAATTGCGGCCGCTGTCGAATCTGCCACGGCTGCCGAAGCCCCCGAAGCTCCCAAAGCCGCCGAACTGCGAGTTGTCGCACACCAGCGGGGCCGGTTGCGTGGTGCCGAAACCGATGGTGAAGACGCGGACGCCGCGCAGGGCCGCTTCCCTGGCGGCGGTCTGCGGAGCGACGCCCTGAGTGTTGCGGCCATCGGTGAGCACGACGATCGCGGATCCGGCGTAGCCTTCCCGGCCGCCGCCGGGATTCGCCCCGGTGGGGGCGACCGACGGGTCGACCTCCGCGATCGCGTCAATCGAGGTGAGCATGGCCTGCCCGATCGCGGTACCGCGGGACACGGAAAGGCCGTCCAGCGACTTGATCAGCGACTTGGTGTCGTCGGTTGGCGGGACGAGCAGACCCGCGGTCCCCGCGAAGGCGACCAGGCCGATGCGCGGCCCGCCCCGCTGCGATTCGATGAACTCGGCGGCGGCCTTTCTCGCGGCGGTGATGCGGTTGGGGTCAACGTCCGTGGAACACATGGAGCCGGAGATGTCGAACGCGAGCAGGATGGTCGCCGACGTCTTCGGCACCGGCACCGACACCTGCGGTCGGGCGGCCCCGATCGTGAGCAGCACGATCGCGGCCATGAACAATGCCGGGGGAATCAGCCGCGTCCAACGCGTACGGCCGGGCAGGGCGCTCCGTACGAGCGCGATCGAGGTGACGCGCACGGCGGTCCGCCTGCGGCGGCGCCGCGCCCACTCGCGGATGGCGAGGATCAGCGGGATGAGCAGGACTGACAGCAGCGCCCAGGGCCATGAGAACAACATCAAATCACCCGTCCAGACCTGAGCACGGTGAGCGCCGCTCCCGTAGTGAGCAGCGCGAGGGCGAGCACGATCAGCCCGCCGGCGAGGGGCAGCGGCTCGTCGGAGATGGTGCGCCGCAGATCGATCGTGTCGGCGATCCCGTCGAGTCGCGCGACGTCGGAGGCGGGGTGGTAGGCGCCGCCGGTGGTCCGCGCGATCGAGGTGAGGGTGTCCTCGTCGAGTGAGGTCTGCAGGTGGTAGCCGTCGACCTCCACCGTCGCCCCGGCCGGGGTGCCGATCCCGACGGTGTGGATGTGGACGCCGGCCCGCTGGGCCACGGCGGCGGCCGGTTCGACGTCCGCGCCCTGATTCTGGCCGTCCGAGAACATCACGATCGTCGCCGACGGCCAGTAGCCGATGTCGGGCGCGGTGCCGTCGCGGCCGACGGTCACCTGCTTGCCGGTGATCGCCGTCAGCGAAGCCATGATGGCCGTGCCCAGCGAGGTGCCGCCGGTGATCTTCAGCCGGTCGATGGCCGCGAGCGCGATGGAGTGGTCGGCGTCGGGCCGTGCGGTGGTGAGCGCCCCCCTCTCGAACGCGACGACTCCGATGTCGACGCTGTCGGGCTGCTCCGCCACGAACGCGCGGGCCGCCCGCTGCGCCGCCGCCAGCCGAGTAGGCGCGACGTCGTCGGCGCCCATGCTGTTGGAGACGTCGATGGCGAGGATGACGGTGCCCGCGGTCCGCGGGACCGGGACCATGGCCGTCGGTCCGGCGGTGGCGATCGCGAGCACCCCGACCCCGGCGATCGTCAGGCCGATGCCGAGATGGGCCCGGCGGCCGCTGGGCACAGCGACGCCGGCCGCGGCGAGCGCGGCCGCCCGGCGGCGTGCCGAGACGACGGCCGCCCAGGCGAGCGCCGCCGTGACGAGCAGTCCGATGGCCAGTGCCAGCGGGGAGGACAGGGTCACGCGTCCTCCTTCGCCGGCCTCATGACCAAGGTGTTGCGTATATTGACGACCTCCACACGCTCGGTCATAGCGACCGGTTCCGGGTTCGGGCGACGACCTCGACAAGCGCCTCGACCAGGTCGCGGTCGGTGTCGATGCGGTGGACTGGCACCCCGGCTCGGCGCATACCGGCCGTGAGCCGGGCGTCGCGGGTGTCGACAGCTGCGCGGAAGCGAACCCGCAACAGCGGGTCGGCGGAGTCGACGATGAGTTGCTCGCCGGTCTCGGCGTCCTCGACCACGATCAGCCCGGCTTCGGGCAGCGCGTCGTCGGCAGTGTCCACGATTCGCAGGGCGACCACCTCATGCCGGCGTACCAGGCGCTGGAGTGAGTGTTCCCAGTCGCCGTCGCCGATGAAGTCCGAGAGCACGACGATGAGTGCTCGGCGGCGCGCGAGCCGTCCGGCCGCATCGATCATCTCCGCGAGATCGGTGGTGGCACCACCGCGCGCCGCCGCGGAGGTGCGTTCCAGTTCGGCGCCGATCCGCAGCGCGTGCCGCCGGGAGGTGCCGGGCGGTACGACGCGCAGCATCCCAGTGTCGAACAGCAAGGCGCCGACGCGGTTGCCGCCCCGGCCGAACATCCGCGCGAGGACGAGCGCGAGCTCCGCGAGCACGTCGTGCTTGCCGCGCCCCGGCCGGCCGGCCGCCATCGACGCCGACCGGTCGAGCACGAGCCACACGGTCAGGTCGCGGTCCTCGGTGAACACTCGCAGGTACGGCTCGTCCAGCCGTGCGGTCACATTCCAGTCGATGTGCCGGGCGTCGTCGCCGTCGACGTAAGGGCGTGATCCGGTGAAGTCGATCCCGGAGCCGCGGTGCACGGTGCGGTGGTCGCCCTGGAGCCGGCCGTCCAGTCTGCGGACGACCTTCCACTCCAGGCGGAGCAGGAGCCTTTCGGGGGCGGGGGCCATGGCTCAGCGCTTCTGCAAGACGACGTCGGGTTCGGGGACGGCCCCCAGCACCCTGGTAATGATCGTGTCGGCGTCGAGATCGTCCGCGAAGGCCTCGTACGACAGCACGATGCGGTGGCGCAGCACATCAAGCGCGAGCTCGGAAAGGTCGTGTGGCAGGACGTAGTCGCGGCCGCGCAGGAACGCCAGCGCCCGGGCGCCTGTCACCAGCGCGATGGACGCCCGCGGGCTCGCCCCGTAGGTGACGTACCGTTCCAGCTCGCCGAGCCCGGCCGTCGCGGGGGAACGCGTCACGGCGACGAGCCGTACCGCATAGTCGACGACCGCTGGATCGACGTACACCTCCTGAGCGCGGGCCCGCATCTCGATCAGGTCCTGAGCCGTGACCATCGGCTGTGGCGGGTCGGGCGGAACCAGCGCCCGTTCGACGATCGCCTGCTCTTCGATCTGCGACGGATAGTCGACGACCACCTTCATCATGAAACGATCGACCTGCGCCTCGGGCAGCGGGTAGGTGCCCTCATGCTCGATCGGGTTCTCCGTCGCCATGACCAGGAACGGCTCGGGCACCCGGAACGTTTCGCGGCCGATCGTCACCTGATGCTCCTGCATCACTTCCAGCAGGGCGCTTTGCACCTTGGCGGGAGCGCGGTTGATCTCGTCGGCCAGCACCAGGTTCGCGAACACCGGGCCGAGCTCGGTCCTGAACTCTCCGGAGTGCTGGTGGTAGACCCGCGTCCCCACGAGGTCGGCGGGCACCAGGTCGGGGGTGAACTGGACGCGCTGGAAAGTCCCGGCCATCGCGGCGGCCAGCGACCTCACCGCGAGCGTCTTGGCCAGGCCCGGCACGCCCTCGACGAGCAAGTGGCCGTCGGCGATCAGCGCGACGGCCATGCGCTCCAGCAGGACATCCTGCCCGACGATCGTGCGTTTGACCTCGAACAGCATGTGTTCGAGCGGATGGGCCGACTCGGGGGACGTGGTCGAGGTCATGGTGTTCCTTCTCGTTATATCTGGGGCCCGTCGGCCGGAGGGCCGTCGCCGTCGTCGCCGCCCAGGGCCGCGCCGATCGGCACCGCGAACGCGATGCCGGCGAACGCGTCGTCGCCGCCCGGGTCGGCGATCGACACGACGATCCCGATGACCAGGCCGCGAGCGTCCAGGAGAGGACCGCCGGAGCTGCCCGGGTTGACGGAGGCGTCGAACTGAATGAGCCCGCGCAGGTCGCCGTCTCCGCTGGTCCGGTTCAGGCCCGACACAACACCGGTGGAGACGCTGTGGGTCAGGCCCAGCGGATTGCCGATCGACACGACGGGCGAACCCTCCGCCGCGGCGCCGCCGAGGGTCGCCGGGACTACGATCTCCGGAAGCTCTGCCGGCCTGAGGGTCGCGATGTCGAGCCGGGGATTCGACGACACGACGGTGGCCTTCGCCTCAGTGCCGTCAGCGAACGTCAGGGCGACGTCGTCAGCGTCTGTGACGACGTGGTGCGCCGTCAAAATCGTCCCGTCGTCGGCCGCGATCACCCCGGTTCCGAGCGACCGCCCGGCACGGATGACCACCACCGACGGCTCGACCCTCTTGAAGACCTGGGGCACCGTGAGCGTCGCGCTGGGGGTCGGCGTCGCGCTCGGCCTGGGCGCGGCGCCTTCGCCGTTCCCGCTGCCGCCTCCCAGCAGGTACGCCAGCAACGCCACGACGACGAGTGTGCCGCCCCCAACGACATACCATCGAGCTCTCCCGGCCCCGGCTCCCCGAGCCTCGGCCGCTTCGGCCTCCTGCGGCAGGCGATCCACAGCCCCCATACTCATAAAATTCGGCTAAAGGTGCCATAAGCCCGTCTATGAACTCCATGAGAACGGTCCCGCGGCCCCAGGCGCGCAGCGCGGGGCGAGGAAGGCGGCGCCAACTCCGAGACGCCGTCGCCGCGCCGCCGGAGTTCGACGTCATGGCCGACAGCCGCCGCGTTGCGCGGCCCACGTAGGAGAAGCGAGACGACCCCACCCCACTAGCGGTGCGCTGGCGACTCACCCAACTTCCCGTCATGGACCTCCACGACCACGTCCTCCGCCCCAACCTGCTGCGCACCTTCCGCGGTCGCGGGCGACGGCGGTTCACCGGCCGTACCGACGGCATCGACGAGCTTGCGGAGAAGTTTCGTCAGCTCCCCCGTCGGCGGCTGGTGATCCTCGGCGGCCCCGGCATGGGCAAGACCACCCTGGCTGTTCTCTTGCTCCGCGAATTACTACGGCAATACGAACCCGATCAGCCGGTACCACTGCTGCTGTCGGTGTCGGACTGGCGTCCCGCCAGCGAGTCGCTGCGCGACTGGCTCGCCCGCCGGCTCACCCGGACCTACCCGGCGCTACGCGCAGCCCCCTTCGGACCCAACGCGGCCACGACGCTGATCACACAGCGCCGGGTCCTGCCTGTGCTCGGGGATCCCGATGCGGCCCAGCGCTGGCTTTCGTTCCTTGCCGACCACCTGGATGTCACCGGAGGCCACGACATCGCCTGGTGGCGCCTGCACCACACGACGCGAATCCGGCTCGTTCACCGGCTGCTGGTCGCGCTGGTGCTGGGATCGGCGTTCGGCTCGGCAGGCGGGCTCGCGGGTGCGCTGGGCGGCGGACTTTCGACAGGCCCACTGGCCGGGTTCATGGGAGGGCTGGTGGGCGGATTCAGTCTCGGGGCGGGCATCGGGCTCCTGGCGGAGCTCACGACGCAACCGGCCCATGCCAGCCTGCGGCTGCGCGGCCGTGGCAGTGCGCTCACTCGAAGGCCCTATCCGGCAACCAAGTTCGGGGCGGTGTCGCAGGGGCGCTCCCGCCCGGGTCAGCGAGTCAGGAGCGGTGCGATGGAGCGGACGGATTCGGCCGGCCCGCCGGGGAACGCCCAGAAGACATGGTCGACGTTCAGCTCGTCCAGGCGATCCAGATCGCCGGCGACCTGGTCAGCCGAGCCGGTCAGCGGCGCCCGCCCGTCCACCGGTTTCGCGGTCACCGCACCGTTCACTTGCACCACGACGGGGCCGGCGGGCTGCCCGGCGGCCCGTGCCGCCCGCCGGTACGTCTCGATCATGCCGCTCAGCGCGTCCCAGTCGAAGATCACCAGGGATACCCCGGCACCGAGCCGGGCCGCGCGCTCGATCGCGGCGGGCGCGAAACCACCGACCAGCAGGGCCGGGCCGCCCGCACGCACCGGCTTGGGGCCGATCTCACACTCGGGGATCCGGTAGAAGCGCCCCTCGAAACTCACCGGATTGGGCCCCCACACGGCGCGCATCGCCCGCACATGCTCCTCGAAGCCGGCTCCGCGCCGCTTCATCGACACCCCGGCCGCCTCGAACTCCTGGGGCATCCAACCCTGCCCCACCCCCGCAAGCAGCCGCCCCCCGCTCAAGCGGTCGAGGGTGGCGATCCGCCGGGCCAGCACCACCGGACTGTGGAACAACGCGTCCACCACACTGGTGCCCAGCATGATTCGATCGGTACGGGCCGCGACATGCCCGAGCACCTCCAAAGGGTCATAAACGTTCGCGAACCCCTCCGGCGCGTCCATCACCGGCCCGCCCTCGCCGCCCAACGCGATCGGCACCGTCGGCCGCAACAGCCGCTCATACGTCCAGACCGAACCGAGCCCCGCGTGTTCCGCATCCTTCGCCACCTGCACGATCGCCTCCGGCGTCGCGTCTTCTCCGGTGGTGGGGAGGCTTACCCCAAGCCGCACACCGCTCATTCCGCTGCCTCCATTCGCACAAGCCCGTCGTCACCTCTACAAGACCAGAGCAGGCGGGGCGGCGCGCCCAATCGGCGCATCCGGCGCCCGACCGCTGGCCGCGCGGGTGTTAGGTCAGTGGATGCGGGCGACGGCCCCGTAGATGCCGACTTCCGTGACCGGTTGGCGCTGGCCGGATGGGTGTCGTTGCGCCAGTCACAGATCGGCGTGATGCCCGGGGGAATGAGTCGCATGCCGTCGAAGAACCGGGCGAACGCCGCGCGGTCGCGTGGTGCACTGGGGTCTCGGGTCTGGTCGTGTTCCTGCGCGTTGAAGGTCTCGATCTTCGCTTTCATCTCGGGGGACAGAAAATCCAGGGTGACATTCGAGATGGCCAGGTGACTTCCGGTGGCGAGCGCGTCGGTCAGGGTTGCGACCAGGCCGTGGGGGTCGTCGGCGTCTGGGATGAAGTGCAGAACGGCGATGAGCAAAAGTGCGACCGGTTGGTCGAGGTCGAGGGTGGCGCGCAGGTCGGGGTGATCGAGGATGGCCTCGGGGTAGCGCAGATCGGCGTGGACGTAGGCGGTGGAGCCGCCGGGCGCGGTGCTCAGCAGTCGGCGGGCGTGGGCCAAGACGATCGGGTCGTTGTCGACGTAGACGATGCGGGCGGTCGGGTCGATCGCTTGGGCGACTTCGTGCACGTTGTCGGTGGCGGGGATGCCGGTGCCGCGCAGGTGCGCCGGATGCCGAGACTGTGCTCGCCGAAACGTTTCGCCGCCCCTGACCAGACCCCGCTCAGGCTGGCCGCCGTACCAGATCGGGTCCGAGGGGTCGGCTCGGACGGAGGTACCGGACGGGGCGCCCGGCGGCGTTCAGGCGAACCTCCGGACCTAATAGCGATCAATCCTGATCGCTCGATTTTCGGCGACCGAAAATCGGAGTCTTCCGCAACACTTTTCCCCATTTGCTGGAGAAACTAGCTGGATTGCCTACTTCCGCTAGGCCCGGGAGTAGTGGATGGTGGAAAGGCCACTTCGGCGAGACGGGCTCCGCATCGGAACGGAGGAGCCATGCCGGTAACGACGGCCTCCATGCTGAAACCGTACGACGCGCCATTCCTTGACGTTCTTGATCCGGCGTTCGACTTCCTCTCTCCCGAGGCCAAGGCGGCCCAGCAAGAGAGTTGGTATGCCAACAGCCCCATTGGTTTACTGGTCCTGCGTTATGCCGAATGCCAGGAACTGCTGCGGGATCGGCGGCTGAATCACAACGGCAAGCTGTATATGGAGACGAACGGTGTCTTCGAAGGGCCGGCCTACGACTGGTTCGTCCCGATGATCGTCAACCATGACGGCGAGGACCACCGGCGGCTGCGTGGGCTGGTGAACAAGGCGTTCACGCCAAGGATGGTCAACAACCTGCGGCCGTTCATCAGGGCGAACGCCGAGGAATTCGCCGAGCACCTCGCCTCGTCCGAGGAGAGCGAGTTCGTCGAGGAGTTCGCCAACAAGCTGCCCCTGGCCGTCATGTGCCGGATGCTCGGCGTGCCCCCCGAAGACTATGAGACGTTCCGGACCTGGACCACCGATCTCGGGCTGGTCTTCAGCCTTTCGGCGGGGAACGACGTCCGGCTTCGGGTGGACAGCGCCGTACTCGGGCTGAACGACTACGTCGACGGCCTCATACGCATCAAGCGGGACGATCCAGCCGACGACCTCATCTCCGCGCTGGTCGCGGCCCAGGCTGAGGACGGGCGGGTCAGCCCGGAAGAGCTGCGCAACCTCCTGGTGACGATGGTTTTTGCGGCGCACGACACCACTCGGCACCAGCTCGCCAACGCGATGGTCGCCTTCGCCGCGCATCCCGATCAATGGGTTCTGCTCGGGGAACGACCTGAACTGACCGACCCTGCCGTCGAGGAGGTCATCCGGTGGTCGCCCTCGACGGGCACGTTGTATCGGTTCGCCGGCGAGGACTTCGACTATCAAGGGCTGCACCTCGAGCAGGACACATACCTGACAATCTGCGCAATTCTCGCCCAGCGCGATCCTCGGGTCTACAAGGACGGGGACCGCTTCGACTGTACTGTCCGCAGGGATGTGGGGCCGCTTCAGTTCGGCGGAGGCCCGCATCACTGCCTGGGGGCGGCGCTCGCGCGGATCGAGCTGAGCGAGGCGCTGCCGGTGCTGGCGCGAAGGTTGAACCCGCCCACCGTTATCGGTCCGCTCACCTGGAGAGGTCCCTTCGGCATTCGCGGACCGGAGGCGCTTCCGCTGTCGTTCACCTGACAGGTGCCGCCCGGGCGCTCGGGCGCGAGGGCTGCACCGACCGCCTCGCGCCGTTCTGCCTGCGCAGGCGGCCGGATCGGCACCCGCCCGGGCGCGGGCGGGTAAAAGCGCACGCGACCACGCTGGGCGCTCCCCGGGCTTGTCGCCGTTCTCGACCACAGCCCGCAGGCCGCCGGGTCGCCTGAGACCGCCCTGTTCTCCGCGCCAACAACCTCAAGATCGTCTGTGACCGTACGCAATGGACCATCACCAATGAGGATCGGAAAGAAAGGTCCCGCCCCGTACGCACCGAACCCGTGATCGCGTTCATGGGGTGATTCTGTGACCGAGGACGGATTGGTACCGTTTGCCCAAATTCTATCGCCTTGTCCGAAGTCTTGCCATTGTCGGGCCGTCTAACATCGTCGCGGTGAAGCCCGGAAGCGGGGGGGATGGCTGGATTGCGCCGGATCATGACCCGTTGTGGAGGGGTCCGGTCGTACGGTAGCTCTCGCTGAGCCTTCCGTGAACATTGAATCTGCCTAGCTCCGTCATGACCTGCGTGAATTCGTATATTCTTACGGCTGCCGTCCCAGACTGGTTCGAGCTGTGTCCGATGAGATCCGATTCTGCACCCGCTGCATCCCAGCCGTTCTGGGTACCTCCCCTATGGTCAGCGGCGTGCGGGGCGTTGCCAGCATCGTTGAATTCGTTGTGCAAGGGGATGACATCGCGACGGGGAACAGTTCCTCGGTAGTCCACACCCCATCCATGACGGCGGGCAGGGAGGGTCGTGCAGCTGCTACATCCAGACGATCCGGCTCGTGTGGGTGACTATCGGTTGCTGGGCCGGCTGGGCGAGGGCGGGATGAGCATCGTCTATCGCGGGTGCTCGCCGGGTGGCCGGACAGTAGCGGTTAAGATCATGCGCGAGCAGTTCGCCCACAGCTCCTACCATCGCGATCGCTTCTACCGCGAGGTGGCGGCTGTCGGTAAGGTGACCGGCGCATTCACCGCCCCGCTGCTCGAGTCTCATGTGCAAGACGAGCGGCCTTGGCTGGTCACGGACCACCTGCCGGGGCTCTCGCTGCGCGCGGCGGTCGAGACTTTCGGTGCACTTCCGTCGCCGACGGTGCGCCTGCTCGCCGCCGCGTTAGCCGAAGCGCTCGCCGATATACATCGGGCAGGTCTCGTCCACCGGGACCTCAAACCGGAGAACATCATCCTGACCGTCGGCGGTCCCCGTGTGATCGACTTCGGGATCGCCCGGCTTGATGACGCCGCCGCGATCACGATTCCGGGGACCCGCCCGGGAACGGCAAGTTTCATGTCGCCGGAACAGGCGTCCGGCGGTCGGATAGGGGCTAGCAGTGACATCTTCGCACTCGGCGCCGTGCTGGTGTTCGCCGCCACCGGGCGGGGACCGTTTGACGCTGGGGACGATGCAGCCACGCTCAGCCGGGTATGTGTAGGGCGGGCCGATCTCAGCGGGCTCACGGACCGCAGACTGCGCGAGTTCGTCGCGGACTGCTTGCGCAGCGAGCCGGAGCGGCGCCCTTCTGCCACCGCGTTGTTGGACTGGCTGGGCGAGCCCGCGGCCTCGGTACGGGGCACCGGGTGGTTGCCGGCGCCGGTGGCGGAGGCGATCGACCGCTGCATGGCAGGAGCCGGGCCGCCGGCGCCCGACGTGACTTCGGTGTCTGCGGTGGCGCACGACGCGTTGCCCGATGAGGCGACCGTAGATCCGGCGGCGGTGTCGACGGGGTCTCCGGATGGCCTATGGACCACGGACGTTTCACCCCCAAACCGCCGCGAATTCCTCGTGGCGGCCGGGAAGGCCGTGCCGGTGGGTGTCGTCGCTGCGGTGGTGCTAAGAGGTTCGGTATGGTCGGCGGACTCTAGGCCGACGCCGTTACCTCCGCCGCGTTCGGCGACTGCCCCACCGCCGCGTCCAGAGGCCACGATGCGATGGCGGAGGAAGGTCCTTACCATCCGCAACGATTCCGGTTACCCCGATCTTTACAGCACGGGCGGAGTGGTGCTGGCCGCGCATGCCGGATCGAGGGATGTTCGCGCCGTCGATCCGCGCACGGGCAGGATCTTGTGGTCACGCGTCGCCGAGGAGGGCCCCGTAGACGAGGTCACGGTTGGTGACGACGTGGTGTTTCTGGCCGAAGACCAGCAGGACAGCTCCGTCTTTCGCGCCGTGGATCCGACGACGGGACGCACGCGGTGGACGCATCGCCTGCCGCTTGACTTCGCCTGGGGTGCGGCGGGTGCCGGATCGGTCATCTGCCTCGCCGTCGGCGAGGTCGTTACGGCGCTGGACGCGAAGGATGGTCACGTGCGTTGGTCCGCGCGGGCGACCGGCATGTCCATTACCGCTCGTGCTGGACTGGTGGTGACGGCGGGTGACAGCGTACTGGCGGGGCTGGATGCGGCCAGCGGCCGGAAGAAGTGGACGTACGAGGTGAAGCCGGCGCCTTTGTCCGCACTGATCGGTGAAGGTCTGGTCTTCACCCGTGATACCTACGGGACGGTATACGCGGTCCACGCCGACGACGGGACGGCCGCCTGGAAGAAGCCGATTGACTATCGCAGTTCGGTGCAAGAGGTGGGGAACGGCATGGTGTACGTGGACGAGGCGGACGGCCATGTCCGTGCGCTTCGGGCCGATACGGGCGAGCCGGTGTGGTCGCGTCGGCTGGGACAGGGCGAAGAGAAGCCCTACGGCGAGTCGTACACGCTCGGTCTCTCCGCCGGCACGCTCTGGGTCGGGAGCACCGACCAGACCGTGTACGCCCTGGATGCGGTCGACGGCCGTGTCCTGTGGACCTATGGCGCCGACGCGATGCACGTCTCCAAGGCCGACCCCGGGGCGGGGGCGTTGGCGCTGGCCGGGCTCGTGCTCCTGAGCACCTCGGACGGGCACATCGAGGCCATCAACCCGCCCGTCTAGCCGATCGGACGTTCGCGTGGAGCCACTTCAGCGCCGTGACCCCCGCAGCGTCGGGGGATATCGAATCCTGGCGCGTATCGACGTGAGCGGCATGGCGACCGTCTACCTCGGCTTGTCCAGAGGCGGTCGGGCTGCTGCGGTAAAGGTGATGCACATTGCGTCCGCCCGTGAAGGGGAACTACTTCGCGATCGCTTCCGGCGCGAGGTGGAGATCAGCCGAACGGTCGGCGGCGTCCATAGTCCATCGGTCTTTGCGGCCGATCCAGGCGCCGCAACGCCCTGGATGGCGACCGAGTTCTTACCGTCGGTGTCACTACGCGAAGCAGTGGACCGATTCGGCCCGCTGCCCGCCCCCTCCGTATGGCGGCTGGCCGCCGGGCTTGCGGAGGCGCTCGCCGCGATCCACGACGCCGGGGTCGTTCACCTGGACGTTAAACCGGCGAACGTGCTGTTGACCGCCGACGGCCCGCAACTGATCGACTTTGGCATCGCGGCCGGGGCTGTAGCCACCGAACAGGCGGGCTCCTGGGGATTCATGTCACCTGAGCAGGTGGCCGGCGCTGCCGGTCCGCCCAGCGACATCTACTCTCTGGGCGCGACGTTGGATTACGCACACGGCCAGGACAACGCCGGTGAGGCCCTGCGGGCATTGATCGCGGATTGCCGGCTGCCGCAAGCATCCGACCGGCCGAAAGCCGCCGACTTGGTCAACCGGCTGGCCCCGACGACGCGGGACGCGGAGCGACTTCACGCCGCCTGGCTCCCTTCGCCGGTGATGGCGGCGATCGACGAGAGGGCGAGCGCGGCTGACAACCCGCCGATGTCTCCGTCCCCATCGCCAAAGCGACGTCGGCTCCTGCTCACCGGGAGCGCCGCGGCGGCCTGCATAGCCCTGGTCGTCGGCGTCGGCGCCGCCCTCCGCGCCGCGACGCCGGATGAGCCGTCCACTGGATCGGCGTCGAACGCCTTGCGGCAGAATCCGAGCGCGGTGCCCGGGACTTCCTTCTCGCAGCCCTCTCCTGCTCCCTCTCCGACTCCGTCTGGAGAGGCCGTGGCACTGCAGTTCGTGATCACCGGCGACGGACCGCTGACGTCGCTGGACTACGCGGTGGACGGCCGATTTACCAGGCTGAAGAACGTGTCGCTGCCATGGCGCAGGACCATCGAGGTGCCAGGCCGGCCCGGGTCCCGCGACTGGCGGCTGCGGCTCACCATCCCTTCGGGTGGCATCAGATACCGCGTGTACGTGAATGGTTCCAAGATCAAGGATTCACGCGAGCCTAGCAACCCGACATTTGGCTACCCCTACGACGTGGACGACAGTGGGGTCACCGCAACCTCGGAACCCCTCCCGGACCCCGCCGGGTAGCGTTCATCTCGCAGTTGCGAAGAGAAGGAGCCGTCCCGTGGCGAGCAAAGTGCAGTTTCTGCCGAAAGAAATCGGCAGCATCAGTCGATGGGTTCCCGCCGATGCTGAGCGAGACACGCTTTGCGTCATGGGGGCTAATGGCGGCATGAGCGTCACGCCGGACGCGAACTTCACGGTGGTATTCGGGCGGAACGAGGAGCATGTGAACGTCGGTATCGGCGGCGATGACAAGTACGTCAGCCGACGGCAGGGAATGATCACCCGCGAGTACTCCTGTTGGGTGCTGAGCAACACTGGCAAGCCGCCCATCCGCTTCCCTGGCGGGCGACTGGTGACCCAGGGAGACCAGGCGGAGCTACCGGTCGGCTATACGCCATTGTTCATCGTGTCCACCGGACGGGAGCACCTCCTGGAGATCCGGATCGTCACTTCGGTGCGGCCGCCGAATATAGGGAACGTGCAGAATGTGCATGGGAAGAAGACAAGCGACGCCGCCCGTAACCTGGAAAGCGATGAGGAAAAGCTGGTGCTGGTCTGCCTCGGCCAACGCTACCTGCGGAATGATCCTCAGCCGCAACCGCTGACCTGGTCCCAGGTGGCAGTTGAACTGAGCGAGCTACGCCCTGCGGAGCGGTGGGACGCCAAGCGGGCTTCCCGTATTGTCGAAAAGGTGCGCAAACGGTTGAGCAGGGAACACGGCATTGCCGGACTTCTGGAAGAAGACGTTCTCCCGCCAGTGGGGAATGCGCTCAATCACAACTTGATCGTCGATCTGCTCAGCACCGCGACGATTGTTAAGTCCGACCTCCTCATGCTGGAGGAATGACACATCCGCGAATGGCATCACTTGCGCCTGCTCAGGCGTCGCCGAGCTACGCCGACCTGTGCTGAAGCCGGCCGGATGGGCAGACCGGGAACCAAGCGCTGAATACCGGTGCCACAAGTCACCGTGGGGATTCGGATTTACCATCATGCATAAGACATCCTTTAATATGAAGGGCG
>CALAED010000279.1 GCA_937891035.1 uncultured Thermomonosporaceae bacterium
CGCCAGGAGCGGTAGGAGCCGGTGGCGATGTCGTACTCGCCGCCGTCGGGGTTGAGGTCGGGCAGGATCCAGATCTCGCGGGTGTTCACCAGGTTGGTGATGCGCGAGTCCGACCCGTAGTTGTCGGTGAGCAGATTGAGGAGATAGACCGCCATTTCCACGGTCAGGTGCTCGCGGGCGTGCTGGTGGTGGGTGAACAAGACCTCGGGTTCGCCCTCGTCGGTGCCGACGTTGTCGCTGATCTTGATGGCCATGATGTCCCGGCCCTGGTACGAGGTGCCGATCACGGACTTGCGCGCGATGGACGGGCGCGCGGCCACGGTGCTGTTGACCTCGGCGGTGAGCTCGGCGAAGTTGTGATAGTTCGAGTCGCTGGCCGGGAAGTCCAGGGTGCCGATGCCGGTGTCGGGAGACTCGGCCGGCAGCTTGGTCACGGTGAAGCCCAGTCGCTGGATCGCCCGTACCTCCCGCTCGGTGGCGGTGATGGTCACGGTCTGGTGCGCGAACCCGTCGATGGCGGCGCCGGTGGCGGCGATGGCGCTGCGCTCCTGGGCGGTGCGGACGTTCGAGACGTCGTACTGAGAGGTGGCGGTCGGCTGCGGGGCCGGTGCGGTCGGACGGGCCGAGGCTTCACCGACGAACGCGCTCGAGGCCAAGAGGATGATCAGCCCGAACACGGCAATGAGGGACTTTCGGCGCATGTGCGGCCTCCAAGATGGCGGGGATGGAAAGTCCGGAGGTCGTGCCGGCAAGCGAAGATTGACCTGGGATGACCGGTTTCATCTGCTTGCTTGCGCCTGATCGTAAAGATCACCGTAAAGCGAGTAAATGTCAGATTTGTTAATAGGCCGGACCTGGCCGCCCCGCCCGCCGCCTCGCGTCAGGGGTTGACGATCGGACCACCCGCGAGCCAGGCCCGGCCGCGCTCGTACAGCCGCTCGACCTCGGGGCCCTTCAGGCCGGGCATGTCCGGCTTGACCTGGAAACCTATCCGGGTCTGCAGGTACGCCAAGTGCCGGTAGCCCGCGGGAAAGCGGTTCAGCAGATCCTGGTCGAGGCCGAGCCGGACGGCCGGATCGACGGGATCCATGCGGTCCTTTTCATAGATCGGCTGTCGCAGCACGATGGCCCAGCGCTCAGACCGTTTTTCAAAGAAGTCATAGAACCGGCCCGTGCACGTGACATCGCACGTCACCCCGTCGACCTCGGCCCGCTGGGCGATGGTCATCTTGGTCTGGGCGATCGCCCGCCGCCCGGTCACGTCAACGGTGCCGCCGCCGAGGAAATGCAAGATGTTCACGCCGCGCTCCCAAGCGGCCTTGCTCACCTCGATGAACTCCGCGGCCGGCCCTTGGAACCAGGTCGCCATCATCCTGCCGTCGTCGTGCCAGACGGTCGCGAAACGCTCCCAGTCGCCGGCATCGCGGTACAGCGCCCAGTCCTGGACCACTCGCATGATCTCCGACCGGTCGTCGATCTCGCCCACGTCCGCCACCTCCGCCTCCCGTACATTCCGCACCGCGCTCGGCGCTCGGCACCGCAACACGGCGACGCAACACGGCAACGCAACACGGCAACGCGGCACCGTGACGCGGCACCGCTTGATCAGGAGTAGCCCCAAGTCTTGGCGATCTTCTTGAGCGGCGACGGTATCGCGGCGTGCTCGGTGACGTCTCGGGACTGCACACGGCCGGTGCGGATGCGGTCGCTCCAGTCGCCGAGCCCGGCCTTGTACGTCCGGCCTTCGGCCTGTCCGTACTCCAGCATTCCGGGCTCGTAGTCCACGCCGAGGAACGAACACAGCTCGCGGACCACCTTTTCCGGCTCGGCGAGCAGGTCCTCGTAGCGGACGGTGGCGCCGGGCAGTTCGGAGCGCGCCTCCTGCACCGCGGTCGTGTATTTCAGGACGCTGTTGACGACTTCCTCTTCGGTGTAGCGAGGGCGGGCGCGCCACCAAGAGGCGACGACGTCGCCGGGATGGCGCAGCAGGAAGATGAAGCGGGCGTCCCGCCAGCAGGCGGCGATGCGCCGCCACATGAACGCATCGTCCGGGGTCTTGTTGACGATGGTCGGCTTACCGCTGCGCATCAGGTCGAGGTGCAGCACCCGGTCCCACAGCAGGTGCTGGAGCTCGCGCTGGTCCAGCCCGAGCTCGGCCATGGCCTTGGCGACATAGTCGCCGTCCAGGTCGACCTTCAGATTTCTGAGGTGCAGCTCGTGCGGGGCGTGCAGCGTCGAGTGGCTGTCCAGGATCATCCGCAGCAGCGTGGACCCGGACCGTACCGACGACAGCACGAATACGGGGCTGCGCAGCAGCCGATCGTCTCGTGCCGCCATGGCTTCGGCGGCGTGCGAACCCGCGGCCGGTCCGGTGCGGCGAACTCGAACGACTTCATAGCCGGCCCGGCGCAGCATCCGGTTAACGGTGTTCTTCAAGCTTGTTGTATTCATGGAGGCAGGGGTTGTCCGAAAAGGTCACCCGTCACATTAGCGAAGAGTCACGCAGCTAGCCGTCGTTCACGCCAAACCTCCTGTTACGGCTGCTCAGCGAGGTCGTGCGCGGCAGGCGCTGTCGAGGGAGACGGCGTTGTTGCCGCGACCCGCCGGCCCGGTGGTCGCCGTCCCCGGCCGGGTGGCCCGGGGGGTGACGGCCCGGCCGGACGGGCTCGAACCGGGCCTGGCCGTGCTCGTCTTGGCCGCGCCGGCCTGGGCGCCACCGGCGATGGCCTTGGCCGTAACCGCACGCATGAACAAGATGTTCGGCTGGTAGACGCGGAATCCGGCCAGTCTCGACGGGTCGAATGGGAGGCTGCGCACCTGAGCGCCGCGCTTGACCGTCGAGGCCAGGTCCACCAACGCCGGCAACAGCTTGGCCGGGATGTTGGTGGAGATGGTGTTTTTCGCCGCGGCCGCCAGCTTTTGGACGTGCGTGAGAACCCGCTGTGGGTCGGCCTGGTCGGCGATCGCCTTCATCAGGCACTTCTGCCGATCCATGCGGCGGAAGTCGTCGTCGGCATGGCGGGCAGCCGTTTTTCGACGTGAACCCGTACGCCGCCGATCGCGTTCACGATGTCCTTGAAGCCGGCCAGGTTCACCAGGACGTAGTAGTGGATCTTCAGCCCGACCAGGTAGCCGATCACCTCTTTGAGCAGCTGCGGGCCCCGGCGCCCGGCGCGGTAGCCGGGGGTGAGCCCGGGATGCCGTTCGCCCATGATGTACAGCTCGTTCAGCAGACCCTGATCGCCGGGATCGCCGGTATAGCCGTTCGGCCACCGCGACCGCAGTCGCGGCGGCATCTGGAAGCGCTGCAGCGCCCGCGGCAGGCTGATCAGCACGGTGTCGCCGGTCTTGGTGTCGATGCTGGCGACCGTCATCGAGTCGGTGCGGATGCCGGTGCGGGACTTCCCGCCGTCGCCGCCCAGCAGCAAGATGTTGACGCGCGGCAGGTTCTGCCACGGATCCGCCGCGTCGATCCCCGGGCCGGAACGATCGTCTCCGGGGAAGATGTCCTGCAGCGTGTTGCGCAGCACGTACGTCGCGTTCGCCGCGTAGACCATGGGCGCGCACACGCCCACCACCAAGACCAAGACGAGCGTGCCCGACAGCAGCCGCGCCACGGTCGGCAGCTCATCCGGCCGCACCAGCTGGTAGGAGCGGATCACCACGGTGCTCCACACGAACGCCAGCACCAAGATGCCCAGGGTGATGCCGTTCAGCCAGACCCGCTCCACTGCGATCGGCGCAAGTGTCCGGGAGAACCCCGCCGGAATCCCCACCGCGATCGTCGCGGCCCCGGCCACCAGCAAGCCCCACAGCGCCATGAGCGTAAACCCGGCCGGCCGCCGGCCGACGCGCACGTGGGCGATGCCCCACACGAGGGTGGAGGCGAGCGTGAGTCCAAGCGCCGCCCATCCCCCGCCGGCCGGGCCGGCCCCCCGCCGGCGAACCCGTCGGCCGACCCGCCGGTATGAGCGCCGCGATGCGCGCCGAGACCGACGAGGTGGCCGGGCCGGCTGGGCCGGCCGGGATGGCCGGGATGGCCGCGGTGGTGCCGCCCCGGCCTCCACCCAGTCGTCATCACGCCAAGCCGTGCGGGCTCGTGCCATACGGTCTCCTGGTCCGCGCGCAGGGACGCCGGTCTCCACGCATCATGATCGGGGATGCCGGGCCCGGCCGCCCGAGTTTTGCGAGAGGACCGCCCCGACGTGCGCACACACCCACCACTAGTTCCCAAGTTTCACAAGTATCTCGACAAGCGCCACAAGTCTCAAATAGCGGCAAAGCCGCTGATCATGTCATCAACGGCTACCGTTGCGGGGTGCCCCCCATGCGCGCCCCCGCCTCGGTCCCTCCTGCCCACCCGCCGGATCACACCGCGCCCGCCCCTGGTCAGCCGGCCCCCGATCAGCTTGCCTCTGATCAGCCGGCTCCGCCGCCGCTGGTGCGGCTGGGCTGGCTGGACGCGCTGCGCGCCATCGCCGCCCTGGTCGTGGCCTTTCAGCACGCGGCCTATCGGTACGTGCCGAGCCTGCACTGGGAGATCACGCAATGGTTCGACCCAGGCACGTATGGCATCACCGTGTTCTTCCTGGTCAGCGGCTACATTGTGCCGGCGTCGCTGAGCCGTACCGGCAACGTCCGCGGGTTCTGGATTAGTCGCCTGTTCCGGATATATCCGTTGTGGGCCGTCGCCTCGACGGCGATCGTGCTGCTTGCCGTCACCGACGTCGCCGAGTGGCGCTTTGGGTTGCCGGACCTCGCGCCGGGTACGGCGGTGCTCGCCCACGTCACCATGCTGCAGGACCTACTGTTCGTGCGCTGTCGTATGAGATGGCGTTCTATCTGCTGGTGGTCGCGTTGTTCACGACCCGGCTGCACACCCGACCGGCGCCCATCGCGGTCGCGTTCGCGCTGGGCGCCGTGGTGTGCGGAAGCCTGCTGCCGGTGGCCGGCCTGTCCCAGGCCGCGGGCATCGACGTGGTCGTCGCGGTCGCCACGGTCGCCGCCCTGGGCGCGATCGGCTGCGCCATGTCGGGCCATGCGGTGGTACGTACCGCGGGGGCGCTGCTCGGCGGCGTGCTCAGCCTCGTCCTCGTCATCGGCAACGGGCGGGTCGGCCCATGGCAGGGGCTGGCGATCATGGCGACGATGTTCCTCGGCACGGCCATCTACCAGGCCGAACGCGGGCAGGCCAGCCGCCGCGTCGTGGCCGTCGCCGCCGCCGTGGTGCTGGCCTGCTCCGTCGCCGCCGGGGCGTGGCATTCGCGCACCTGGGGCCTGCCGGCGGCGGCCGAGGCGGCCTTCCAGCGCGGCTGGGCGTCGGCCATGGTGCTGGCCGCGCTCACCTTCGGCCTCGGGCTGGCGCTGCGCCACCGGCGGCTGCCTCGCCTGCTGACCGGGATCGGCCTGATCAGCTACTCGATCTATCTGTTGCACCCCGCGCTGTTCCAGAGCCTCGATCACATCGTCGGCCGCCCCCGGCACGACGCCCCCGGCATGCTCGCCGCCGCGTTCGGCGTACTGCTGCTGGTGAGCTGGGTCTCCTACCGGCTCGTCGAGGCGCCGGCGCAGCGCCTCGGCCGCGCCCTCGCCCGCAGGTGGAGTTCACCCGCGACCACCGCGACCGCTGCCACAGCCGCGAACGCCGGTTAGCCGAGTTCACTTAATCCCGTAGCCCTCCGTGATCATACTGCACCTCATTGTATATTTCGTGTTAAAGGGCGTTCAGGTGAAGTTCAGCAGGTAGGCGCCATTCACACTCCTGAACAGCCTTGATGGTGGTCCCCCGACACCGGGTCCGCCAGGCAGGGCAAGTCATCCCGTGGTGCGCCAGCTCATCACCGAGGTTGCACGGGATCGCCTGACACGCGAGCGCATGCTGTGGTCAGCCTGAGAGGGACTATGCCGAACACCCGACCGCAAAACGACGAGAAGGTAGGTCAAGATTCAGGCCAAGGCTGGGTTTGGGTACTGGGGGTCACGTTCTTAGTCATCGCGCTTGGGCTTGGAATGTACATGCTGGTGGCGGGACTGAATGCAGCCGGTCAGCTGGCCAGCGTGGTCGGAGCCATGGCCGCTATAGCAGGGTTGATGGGTGGAGTGACGGGGGGCTTTCGTTGGCAGCCCCACCTTCGGTTCTCCAGAAAGGCATTGATTGGCGCCGCTATTGCGGCCCTTGCCACCATCGTGACCGTGAGCACCGTGATCGTTCCCAGGCTAGGACACGGCACCGTCCCGCCGAGCCCGCCCCCTGGGCGCAAGGTCGTCGACGACGGCCGTGCGTTTGGCCCACGCGGATCGAGTCGTTTCACCGTGACGATCGATCCAGCAAACACGGGGGTACGAGTGATCCGTCGTCTCGACGCCGGTATCGCCTTGCAGAGCGCGACCATTACTGTGAACGGAACCAGGGCCGGACAATGGCAGCCTCTGCCCATTCAGCTCAACTATCGCTGGCGTGACCAAAGCATCTACATTCCGCAATCTCTGACCGCAGGGCAACGATCGCTTACCATTGTCAACACATTCATATCCTCCACGCAGGACTTCAACGAGTTCGCCTACTTCATCGATCACAAGGTGGACGAAAGATGGTCTACCAGCGACATTCTCGACATCGGCCCTGACCATCTCGCCAGCGAAGACGCCCACCATTACCGCATTAGCGAGGAGACTTTTGCCGGGCCACGCGCCTATGAATACCCAAGGTAGGAGCGGACGGTGGCTGTCGGGCGCCGCAGCCGGAAGACCGACGGGGTCAGGCGTGCAGCCAGGATTCGATGAGGTAGCGGTCGATCGAGTCGGGCCTGCCGAGGTGACCGCGGGCGCGGCGCCGGTCCAGCAGTTCGGCGCGGCTGAACCAACGGGCCTGGATGAGCTCGTCGCCGTCGATGTCGATGGCGTCGCTGAGGGCGCGGGCGTGGAAGCCGAGCATAAGGCCGGCGGGGAAGGGCCAGGCCTGGGATGCCCGATAGGTCACCTCGCCAATGGCGACGCCGGCCTCTTCGGCCACTTCCCGGCGTACGGCGTCTTCGAGGCACTCACCGACCTCGACGAAGCCGGCCAAGAGCGCGTAGGCGTCGGGGGCGGCGCCGGCATGGCGGGCCAGCAGGCAGCGGGTCGGCTCGCCGGGCGCCTCGACCAGGGTGATGATGGCCGGCTCGATGCGCGGGAAATGCTGCCGTCCGCAATCGGCGCATCGCCGCGTGGCGCCACCATCCGCAAGCTTCGTGGGGGCGCCGCAGCCACCGCAATAGCGCTGGTTGCGATGCCAGTGGCACAACCCGCGGGCGTAGGCGAGCACGGCGGCCTCGGCCGGGGCGAGTCGGCCGACGATGCGGCGCAGCTCGACCGCGGCGTCGGCGCCGACGGCCGCGAGCGCGTCACTTTCCGCCAAGGCGGACAGATCGACGGCGAAGACCGGCACATGGTCGTCCAGGCCGAGAAAGACCGGTTCCCCCTCGATCGGCGGCGGGTTCAGTACGGCGCCATCCCGGAGCAGGCACCGATCCCGCCACAACGGGATGGTCCTGCGCTCGGGGTGGGCCAGCTGATCGCGCAGCCAGGCGGAGTCGCCGCGTCTCCGGCCCGCCCGATCGAGCGGCCCGCCGTTGTAGGGCAGGTCACTCCGAACCACATATGCCATGAAACCTCCTATGCCGTACACAATCCAGCAAAACGCTAATATTCCCATATGGACGATGTCGACCGGGCGCTGCTGCGGCGGCTGCAAGACGACGCCACCCAGCCGTACGCCGCGCTCGGGCAGGCGGTCGGCCTATCCGCCGCGGCGGCCCACGAGCGCGTCCGCAAGCTGCGGGCCCGCGGCGTGATCCAGCGAACAACGGTCACGATCGATCCGGACGCCGCCGGCCTCGGCGTGCTGGCGTTCGTCCTGGTCGAGGCCAACAGCTGGATGGGCGACGCACACGACGCCTTCGCGACCATCCCCGAGATCGAGGAAGCCCACATCATCGCCGGCCCGGCCTCAGTGCTCCTGAAGGTGCGCACCAGCGACACCCAATCCCTGCAACACGTCTTGCGTCAGATCTTCGACATCGACGGCGTCACCGGCACCAACACGATCGTCGTCCTCGAAACCGCCTTCACCCACCCCGTCAACCTCGCCCCATAGGGAGAAGGCAGGCCCACACCCAACGGTGTGAACTACTGTCTGGCGGCCCAACTCGCGACCCAATAGGGGCCCTCAGACTGCCCAACGGAAGCGAACGCCGCGTCGTCGTGAGGACCATAAACGCCTTGGACCGGCCTATGGTGCTGGATTGAGCGGCAGCGGGAACCGCGCACAACGTCTGATCAGACGCGTATCAGACGGGGTTGTGGGGCGAGTTCAACCACACGTGCTGCCCGTCCGGCCCGACGGTGAGCCCGAACCGGTCGGTCGTCGGGCGGCCCGCCTCGATCCACCATCCGTACGCGGCCTCGATCTCATCCCACAGCCGCCGCGGCCCATACTGCTCGACCGCATACGGCGAGTGCCCCTCGAAATCGATCGACGCCCAGGACCGCTCGCCGGAAAGGCCGAGCAGCCACACCGTGAACTCCCCCGACTCGTCGGCGGCGTCGACGCGGTGCCAACTGACATCGCTGACCCGTGTCGCGACCGCGAAATCGATGTCCGGATCACCGAACACCTCGCGCGGATCCAGCTCGGTCGTCTTTCGGTCCGGGTGGTCATCGGCGTGCACATACTCACGCAGCGGCCCGAGCAGCACCCGGTCCCGGCGGAGCCACATGAACGCCGCCCGCCCAACGAACCGGCCCGACGCGGTCCCGTCGTCGTTGACCGTCAGCTTCAGCAGGGCATCGTTGTGGTAGGCATCGCCGTACGGGGTGAGGATGATCCCGCCCGGGCGAGCCTGGGCCGGCCAGGCGGCCGGGATGGCCTGGACGGATGCGGTGGCGATGATCCGGTCGTACGGCGCGCCCGGCGCGTACCCGGCCGCGCCATCGCCCGTCACCACGGTGGGGCTAAACCCCGCACGGCCCAAAGCGATGCGCGCCGCGGCGGCCAGCTCGCCGTCCACCTCGACCGTCGTCACCGCATTGTCGCCGAGACGCGCGCACATCAGCGCGGCATTCCACCCAGTACCGGTGCCCACCTCCAACACCCGCATCCCCGGCTCGAGATCCAGCTCAGCAAGCATCCGCAACACCAGGCTCGGCTGGCTCGCCGACGAGGTGGAGTACTCACCAACCACGCCAGGCTCGGCCGGCCGGTCGTCGTCGACCTGGGTGACGATGTAGCCGTCCCGGTTCACCAAGCCCCACCAGGCGGCCGAATCATCCTGCCGGGCCAGCGGATACCAACCGCGGTGGCCGGGGCGGGAAACCCAGATGGTCGGCGGGATGAAAAGGTGCCGTGGCGCGGCCTCAACTGCCTTGCGCCACTCGGGGGCGAGCACGCCGGCCGCCTCGAGCTCGGCAGGCAGGATGTAGCTCGGTTCTCCGGTCACTTCTCCTTGCCCGACCCATGTGTGCTGCCCGTCTGGCCGTCCGATTGCTGCTTGGTGAGCCTGTCGTCGGACTCCTCGCCGCTGTGCTTACCCATCGCATCCACCCGATCTCACCCATCGCATCCACCCGATCTCACCCCGTGAAGTTCGGCCACCCTCAGCAAGCCACGAGACCAAGCCGACGTCAAGCGGCAGCCCAATACCCGAGCGGCTCGCTGACGCCGTCACCCACGGACCGCTCGCCTCAGTGGGGATGGCCTGCTCATCTTCGGCGCGTTCGGTGCGCGCTGACCGTCGTGTGCGCGCTTCGTGCGCGCAACGCCCCGGAATGCGAAACCAGCGATCTCCGCGAAGATCGTGTCTTCGAGGAAATCGCTGGTGAGAGCGGAGGCTCGGGGATTTGAACCCCGGATGGGCGGTAAACCCAAACCGCATTAGCAGTGCGGCGCCATAGACCTGACTAGGCGAAGCCTCCTGAGCCAAACAGGCCCACATAG
The DNA here is from genome assembly GCA_937891035.1 of uncultured Thermomonosporaceae bacterium. Taxonomy (GTDB): domain Bacteria; phylum Actinomycetota; class Actinomycetes; order Streptosporangiales; family Streptosporangiaceae; genus CALAED01. The sequence continues at coordinate 9,974 of CALAED010000279.1, forward strand.
GCTACCGGTCGATGTGCACGCCAGCAAAGCGGCTGCCCGGACCCGGGATGGGCGATAGCTTTCGGACGAGCGGATAACTTTGTCAGACTTCTTCGGGTTTACTCCCCAGTGGGCCACACCTGGCTGGCCAGGCTCTCGAGGCTGTTCCGAGGCCGCGAGGACGGGCATACGCTGGCCTCTCTCCGCGACCAAGCCCCCGGGACGTGGAGGCTCAGGGAGGGGGCACGAGGCGGTCAGGTGTTCCTCGACAACACGGGCTCCCCAAATGCCAGAGCCTGCCAAACCTGACCGCCTCGCCCATTCTTTGGGGGGGAGTGGTCTGCGCCGTCGCGGCCGCCGCCAGTGGTTCCGCGCGAACCCGCGGCGGCGCAGATCGCAAAAGGTCGCGGCCTAGCCGGCTCAGGACGGTTGCTGGACTTCCAGGTCGCCCGCCGCGTACATGTCGCGCAACGTCCGCTTGGAGAATTTGCCGACGGAGGTCTTCGGCACCTCGCTGATGAACGCCCAGCGCTCGGGGAGCTGCCATTTCGCCACCCGGCCCGCGAGGAACTCCCGCAGCTCGGCCGCCGTCGCGGTTGCGTCGGCGCGCAGCACCACGGTGGCCAGCGGGCGTTCCGCCCACTTCTCGTCCGGTATGCCGATGACGGCGGCCTCCAGCACGTCGGGGTGGGACATGAGGTGGTTCTCCAGTTCGACCGAGGAGATCCACTCGCCGCCCGACTTGATGACGTCTTTGGCCCGATCGGTCAGCACAAGGAACCCGTCGGGGGAGACGGTTCCCACGTCTCCGGTGCGCAGCCAGCCGTCGTGGAAGCGGCCCGGGTCTTCGTCCTTGTGGTAGGCGCCGGTGATCCAGGCGCCGCGGATCTCGATCTCGCCGACGGATTGGCCGTCGGAAGGCAGCACCACGTCCCCGTCGCCGACCACCCGCACCTCGAGGCCGCACATGTAGCGGCCCTGGCTCATGCGGTAGCGCCAGGCCTCGTCGCCGGAGGCGTGGATCGGCGGGTGCGCCGCCGAGGCGAGCGGCGATGTCTCCGTCATGCCCCAGGCGTGCAGGATGCGGACGCCGAGTTCGTCGAAGCCGCGCATCAGCGACTCGGGGACGGCGGAGCCGCCGCAGGGCACGAGCCGGAGCGACGTGAGGTCAGACCCATGTTCGCGGGCGTAGCGCAGCACGTCGTTCCAGATCGTCGGGACGGCGCCGGAGATCGTCGGGCGTTCCGACTCGATGGCCTTTACCAGCGGCTCGGCCTGCAGGAAGCGGTCCGGCATGAGCAGCGCCGCACCGGCCATGACGGCGGCGTACGGCAGGCCCCAGGCGTTGGCGTGGAACATCGGCACCACCGGGAGGACCTTGTCGGTCTGGTTCATCCCCATCGCGTTGCCGGTGCAGACGGACATCGAGTGCAGGAACATCGACCGGTGCGAGTAGACGACGCCCTTGGGGTTGCCGGTCGTTCCGCTCGTGTAGCACATGGCCGCGGCCTGCCGCTCGTCGATCTCCTCCGGCCAGTCGAAGGTCTCGGGGGCGGCGGCGAGCAGGTCCTCGTACGAATGCAGTTCCTTGCCCGAGTCGGCCAACGGCGCGCGGTCTCCGGGGCCGGACACGATCACATGTCGTACGGTCTTCATCTCGCGCAGCACCCGCGCCAGCAGCGGGATGAGCGACCCGTCCACCACCACGATCTCGTCCTCGGCGTGATTGGCGATGTAGATCAGCTGGTCGGGGAAGAGCCGGATGTTCAGCGTGTGCAACACCGCGCCCATGGCCGGTACGGCGAGATAGGCCTCTAGGTGCTCGGCGTTGTTCCACATGAAGGTGGCGACACGCTGGTCCCCGTCGACGCCCAGCCGCCGCAGTGCATTCGCCAGCCGGCCGACGCGCCGGCCCACCTCGCCGTACGACCGGCGCCGCACACCATCGTCGGTGACGGTCGCGACCTCGCACGAGTCATAGACGGTGGTCCCGTAACGCATGATCGACGTGATAGTGAGCGGAAAGTCCTGCATGGTGCTGAACATCGGCGCTCCTCCCGGCACATCCGCTTAGAACGGGATTCTTGTTGAGATGCCGGAGATTGTCAGTATCGACTCGCCAGCACGTTGGTCACGAGATGGGTTCTCCACCCGTTCCGCCGGGTTGCCCGCGGCTTAGGGGCGGCACTCGACCACGGCTTCAGGTCCATACCCGGGTGCGTACCCCTCCACCCCTACGTGGAACCCGGCGCCACCCCTATGCCGAGGCGGTGCCCACCCCGTCGAACGCACCTTTGGGCCGGCCCCAAAACCGCCGGACGACATGCCCTGGGTGTCCTCTGCATCGGCCGACCCGCGCGCGTCAGGCTCCGGCCGAGGCGACTACTTGGGAAGGTCCGGCAAGACGTCTTGCTCCAGTTCGGAGTCGTCCCGCAGTTTGGCCACGGCCCGCGACACGGTGCTCTTCACCGTGCCCACGCTGACGCCGAGCGCCTCGGCGATCTCCGTTTCGGACATATCCTCGTAATAGCGCATCATGACTGCCATTCGTTGCCGCTTTGGCAGGCGTTCCAAGGCCCGGCTGAGCGCGTCGCGCAGATCGCTGCGCCGGGAGTGATCGTCATGAACGGGCAGATCGGGCAGCTCGTCGGTGGGATAGACCTCGAGTTTGCGCCGGCGCCACCAAGAGATCTGCGTATTGACCATCGCCCGGCGCACATATCCGTCAACGGCGGCGCGATCGTTGATACGGTCCCAGGCAAGATAAGTTTTGGCCAACGCCGCCTGCAGGAGGTCCTCCGCCTCCATATGGTCGCCTGCGAGTACGACCGCGGTTCGCAGCAACGCTGATCCGCGAGCCGCGACGTAGTCGCGGAAATCCTCATGCTGAATATTGTTCATGTCTTCACCCGACCCCAGGGGATTCCCGGCCTGGCACGCTGGACAGAAACAAGCCGACGATCAGACAGTCGCACGAAGATCGTAATTATGGATCAACATAAAAACCATATTCGGGTCAACCAGGAGGCAAGATCCTCTACCAGGTACACGAAGCTTCGCCCGCATCCAGCGTTTATGCGGACAAAACTCGACAGTCCCCCCTTAGGGGATAACCCTTGACAACACGGAGCCGACCAGCCGCATTGGTTAACAAGTGAAGTGGTCTGGAGCACCCCTATGCAACAGTCCCCCATCGATACCTCCTACCGGCGCCGCCTACGGCAGGCGGTGTTCCCGGTTGCGGAAAGCTCCGCGCCGGAGCCGCGACGGCCCGCCGCCGTGACCGGCCTCATCCTGGACGCCGGCCCGCACCTGCTGGTGCTCGCGACCCCCGACGGGAGAGAGGTACGCCAGCCCATCTCCGACCAGACCGCTGTGTGGTACGCCGGAACGGCCGATCGCACCGCGCTCCAGCCCGGCCGGCGCGCCATCGTCCGGCCCACCCCGGACGGCTCGGTCGCCGACCGCGTCTGGGTGGACATCATCCGCGCCAACGGCACGATCGTGGCGCGCGATCGTACGACCGTGGAGATCGACGAAGGCCCGCACCGGGGCCGCACCCACGTGGTCATCCCCGCGCGTTCGCTGAGCCACATCCTGGTCCGGCATCCGCACTTCGACCCCGGCTATCTCTTCGACGTGATCGGGGTCCGCTCAGACAGCGGCCTGGTCGCCGTCCGGCCTGGCGCCCCGCAGCCTCCCTATCCCGCCGACCACGTGCCCAAGCCGCGCCCGGTCACGCCCGTGCCCCACGTCCTGGCCGGAACGGCGACGTGGTTCGGCAAGCTCGCGTCATGCCAGCAGGCCGCCTACCCGGCGCTGGATCCGAGCAGCGGCGGCTGCGCGTCCGCGCACGGCGGGTGCGCGCGCCTGCCGTACCTGTCCCTGGGCAGCGAGTTGCTCGTACGCAACGAGTGCACCGGGCGTTCGGCCACCGTCCCGGTGACGGAGTGCGGCTGCGTGGCGGCACGTTTCTGCGATCGGTGCGTTCAGTGTGGTACGTCCCCGCGTGGGCGAATTGTCGAGCTTAGTCCCGCGAGCTTTGTCGATCTGGGTGGTGACCTCGACGAAGGCTGCTTCAATGTCACAGTCAGAGTGGGGTGAGTCATGGTCGAAACCTTCCAGGAGGCCCAGCTTCCTCTGTTGGCCTGCGCACTCATCTCGGCCTGTGTGGCAAAGATCGCCATCCGGGAGCCGAGCGACACCATCGGCCCTGGTCCCCTCACCACACTGCGCCGGCATCGGCCCGCGGTCGTCACGGTGGCGATCGTCGAAGGCTGCCTCGGCGTCGCTTTGCTCGTCACGGCCCACCCGGTGGCCCGGCTCGGGACGATCGTGGTCTTCTTCGTCGCCACGTCGGTGGTCTTCCTGCTGCGCGGGAGCAAGGCCGACGAAGGATGCGGCTGCTTCGGCGGGCTGAGCACGACACCCGTACGGTTCCGCACGGTGCTGCGGGCCTGCCTGTTCCTGCTTGCCGCGCTGGCCGTGGTGGCCGTGCCCGCGACCGGCCTCGACGTCATTCGCGACGGAACCGTCGTGCACGCCGCCATCGCGATCGGCGAACTCGCCGTGTTCGCCGCGTTGTCGCCGGAGATCGGCGTGCTGGTCGCCCGGCGCCGGGAGCGGATCCCGTGCGAGCACCGCACCGTTCCGCTGGCCGAGACGTTCGCGACCTTGCACGCGAGTCAGCAGTGGCGCACGTATTCGCCGCTGATCGTCACCGCCGACCCGGCCGACATGTGGCGGGAGCTGTGCTGGCGCTTCCTGGTCTACCGGGGTCAGGAGAACGGTGAGGACGTCGAGATCGTCTTCGCGGTGTCGACCGACGAGCGCGACGGGACGGTGAAGGCGGCGATCGTACGGCCGGACGACGACGACAGCGACACCGGCCCCAACCACATGTACGCCCTGTCGGTCTGAACCCGGACCGATCTCAACCGGACCGGCCACAACCCGGACCGGCCGCGAGCATGCGACCGGCCGCAAGCCTGCGCAAATCTAACCGTTTCTAGATCCACACCTAGACAGCGGTAGACAACCGCAGACGGCCGGCGCTCGGAACTCGTACGCGGCATGGCCCGTTGGGCTCGGCATGAGCGCCTTGACCTGTCCGAAGTGCCACGGCCACATGCGGCAGTACGAGCGGAACAGCGTGCACGTGGACCAGTGCTCAGACTGTCGCGGGATCTTCCTCGATCATGGTGAGTTGGAGCGGCTCATCGAGGCCGAGGCCCGCTGGGGCGCCGGCGGACCAGCGGCCTTCGCCGGCGAGGATGACTGGGACGACGACCGGCGGCGTTCGGCGCACTTCGGCGGCCACCACAAACCGCACCCCCAAAAGCGCAAGAAGAGCTTCATGGAAGGCCTCTTCGACGACTGAGCTACGCGGGACGACACCGGGCGCGGTTGACGCCAGACAAACATGCCACGGACGTGGCCATGGCGTGACCACCTGCGTTCCTCGTCGCCGGAGCGGGATCGCGCGGGGCGGGCAGACGGCTCACACCACGGCCCAGGCCAATGCACGGCCGGCGGCCTCCCCGTCCCGCCCGGCGGGATCGCGGGATGGCCGCCGCGCTCACGGTGGTCGCGTGCATGCGGCTATCTATCGCCGTCTAGCGGACAGCCTAGAAACCCGTATACAACCATCGAGAAGACCGCCGGACGTCGGCAGCCGCTAAGCCGGCCGAGCAACGAGGGTGGTCGCTCGGTGTTATGCGCGGAGGTATAAGCCCGAGGCGGCGGCTATGCGGGTTGGGCGCGCAGGAACTGGCCGAAGTGCGGCACGGTGAAGGCCACCAAGCCGCGCTCGGCGCTATAGATGAGTCCCTTTTTGATCAGGCCGTCGCGGGCCGGCGACAGACTGGACGGCTTGCGTCCGAGCTCCTCGGCCACCTCGGCGGTCGGCACGGGCTCGTCGCCGAGCATCGCCATGGCGCGCATGTAGTCGCGCTCGGCCGGGGTGGCGCGCTCGTACCTGCTGCCGAAGAAGCCGACCGCCAGCTCGCTTTCGGCCTCGGGTGCGGCGACCTTGACGTCGCCATCGGTGATCGGAGACTCGGGTGCGACGTCCCAAGCCACCTTCCCGTACGCCTGAACGAAGTAGGGATAGCCGTCGGCCGCCGCGTACAGCGCGTCGAGCGCGTCGCGGGTGAAGGTCACCTGCTCGCGCTCGGCCGGCGCGAGCAGCGCGAAGTCAGCGGCATCGCGGTCGAGCCGGTCGATGCGGGCGTAGCGGAACAGCCGCTCGGAGTAGGACTTGCTGGCCGACAGCACGGCCGGCAGGTGCGGCAGCCCCGCCCCCACCACGATCAGCGGGCCACCGATCTGCGACAGCTCGTGGCAGGCGGCGCACAGCGCGGACACGTCCTCGGCCGGGACGTCCTGCATCTCGTCGACGAACAGGGCGACCCCCACGCCGAGGTCAGTGGCGACGGAGGCGGCGTCCACGAACAGCTCGGTCAGATCGATCTCGAGATCGCCGGAGTCGGCCCGCCCCCGCGCGGCGGGCACATCGATGCCCGGTTGCCAGCGATGCGCGGTGGCCTTTTTGCCCGATTGCGGGCTGGCCTGGGCGAACGCCTTGAGGACGCCGAGGAAGTCGGTGATCCGGTCGGGAGCGAGATGGCGCGGCGCGAGCTCACGGATCGCCATGTGCAACGCCGCCGCGACCGGCCGCCGCACCGACTGCTCGGGCCGCGCCTCGATCTTGCCGGTGCCCCACAGCCGCTGGATGGCCATCGAGCGGAAGGTGTTGAGCAGCACCGTCTTGCCGACGCCGCGCAGCCCGGTGAGGATCATGCTGCGCTCCGGGCGGCCGCGGGCCACCCGCTCGAGCACGACCTCGAACTGCTGCACCTCACGGTCGCGCCCGGCGAGCTCGGGAGGTCGCTGCCCGGCGCCGGGCGCGTAGGGGTTCCGAACGGGGTCCACGCTCTCGGACTTTATGAGGCGGTATAGCTGTGGCCGTAGATTTGGATAGAAAGTCATACGGCGTGTCGCGTGCCGCGGCCGCCGCTGCCCACGGCACTGCGCCGTCGATGCCGGAGTAATCGTCGCCACCATGCCGCCTCCCCTGCCGTGCCGCGCCGTGCGCACCCC
>CALAED010000280.1 GCA_937891035.1 uncultured Thermomonosporaceae bacterium
CGCGGGTTCGCCTGGCCCGGTCGCCGCCGGCGGCCCGTGGCGGGGAACGGCCGCCTGGGGCGCCCAGGGCATGGGCTTACCGGGATTGGCCGGCGTGCTGATGTTCAGCAGGCCGGCCAGCCGATTGGATTCCTCGTCCATGTTTCCGTCTGTCCCAGAATCCGGATTACGTCAGCTACCCATGCGACATTAGCGACATTTGGCGCCCCGCGAGGAAGAATGCGGGCGCGAAGCGATGCTGGTTATTCCGGTCCGGAATGTCGTAGAGGGTGCCGGCAACGCAACGGAAGTCCCAGCCCGCACCGCGCGGCTGGCCGCATCCGGCCACACCTTGCGGCCCTGATCGTCCCGTCTGTCCCCCGCACCACCAACGTGACCGGATCGAGGTTCTTGGTCATCTCGATGGGCAAGTGTTCGGATGAACGGGACACGACCACCCACGAACCTTCTTACCCTGTGATGGACGATTTCGAGTGCAGGGAGGGGCTCCCCGCCCGTCGGGCGGGGTAGAAGGAGATGTGCCGTCCGCCCGCCGGGTGGGCAGAAGGAACCGCGGTGACCGATGTGACAAGCGGATCCGGCGCGATGCGGTTGCGTCATTCTGACCGCGTCTACGTCGGCTGGCGCTACGCGCAGGTCCATCCAGAGCCTGGACCTCCGCCACGCCGCCCGGCTCCACCGGAGTCGGTGCGGATCAGCCAGGAGTGGCTGGCCGAGCAGCGGCGTGAGGAGAACCTCCTCAACCGGCCATTGAAGATCGCTGCCGCCTGTACGGGCGTGGGGGTGCTGGTCTTCCTTGGCTGCTGGGCGTCGGGCGTGCTGCCTGGGATGTTCGCCGTCGTCGGGTTGGTCGCGTGTCTGCTCGTGTTCTTGATCACCGGCTATGGCATCTGGCAGGGCGAGCAGGCGCTGCGGTCGCGGGTTGATGAGGAACAGGCCAGGCTGGACCGGGAGCGGGAGGCCCGCCAGCGCCGGCTCAACTCCGAGCACGCCGCCCACGAGCAGGCCTATCGCGAGTGGGAGCGGCGCCGCGCCGCCTATGACAACCAGCAGGAGTGGTACCCCGTGCCGCTGCCCTCCGGTATCGACCGCGTCGATGTCGCCGGCGGGACGCTGGCCGGCTGGTCGGCGATGGTGACGATGATGGGCGGCTCCCGGCTGGCCGCCGGTTCGCAGGTGACGGTGCTCGACCTGTCCGAGGGTGCCGTGGCCGGTGACCTTGTCCGGCTGGCCACCGACCGGGGAGCCGAGCCGCTGGTGTGGGTGCTGCCCGCCGACCTGCCACGGCTCGATCTGACCTCCCACCTGGGCGCGGAGGCGCTGGCCGATGTGCTGTCCCTCGTGGTGAGCGTGAGCGAGGAGCAAAGCAGCACCCGTGATCTGTCCTTCGACAACGCACTGCTCGAACGGGTGCTGTCGGTCTTCGCCGGACGTGCCACGATCCGGCAGATCACCGCCGCGCTACGGGCACTGGCCCAGGTCGGCGACCCTCGTGACGACCTTCGGATGGGGTTGATCAGCGATGACCAGCTCGATCGGCTCACCACGATGTTCGGCCGCGGCGCCGCCGACCGGGTGGTGATCGAGCGGGCCTGGGCGCTGGAGTCGCAACTGCGCAAGCTGGAGACGCTCGGTACGGACGCCGGCTGGGTGCCGCCGTCGCGGCTGTGGGTCGTGACGATGGATCGCCGCGCGGGCGTGCTGACCAACCGGGTGCTCGGCACGTACGTCACCGCCGCACTCACGCACCGGCTGCGCGAGTGCGAACGAGCGGCCCGCCCGTGGGACCACACGCTGTTCGTGTGCGGCGCGGACAAGCTGCGCGGCGACGTGCTCGACCGGCTGATCGACGCGTGCGAGGCGACGGGCACGGGCCTGGTGCTGATGTACCGGTCGATCCCACCGCACGTGAAGGAGCGCCTTGGCCGCGGGCACGCCGCCGTCGGTTTCATGCGGCTCGGCAACGCCGAGGACGCCCGTACCGCCGCCCAGCACATCGGCACGCGGCATCGTCTCACGGTCGCCGAGCTCACCGACAGCGTGGGCGACGCGGTCGGCGAGTCGCTCGGTGAGTCCTACACCAGCACGGTCAACTCGGCGCGCACCCGGCACAGCGCGCAGGCCCTCGACGACCAATGGGAGCCCGGCATGCCGGACGGCGCCGCTCTCATCAGCGGGATCGCCTCGTCCACGGGCTGGGGACGAACGGTGCGCACCGCGCAGACCGGCGCCGCCACCGCCCACGCCGCCGACGACGTCGCCGACGCCACCAACGTCAACGCCGACTCCGCCGGCGCCGACGGCTCCCGGCAGACGGTCCGCGAGGTCGTCGTCGAACGGCACCAGCTGCAACAGCTCCCGCCCACCGCGATGATCTTCACGTACGCGATGGCGTCCGGCCGGCAGATCCTCCTGGTCGACGCCAACCCGGCGATCATGACGCTGCCGACCGCACACTCTCAGGAGTACGAAGAGTTCCTGCGCGAGCAGGAGGGCGGCGTCCGTGTGCCGAGCCCGCAAGCCGCCGCCAACGGCCGCCACGAGGCCGTACGCCGACCGGATCCGCGCCTCGAGCACGAACCTCGGCCACCGGAGGGCGCGCCCGGCGAGCTCCTACCGGAGCTGGAAGAACGCATCCAACCGGTGCGGGTCGGCCGGCACGCGGCCCCACCGGGCACGCGCGCCCGATCCCGCCACGCGGCCCCGCCCCTCGACGCCGCCGCGCCGCCGAACGACCCGGCTCCGCCGCTTCCGGGCGAGCCGATCCGGAACGATGCGGGACTGGACGAGCAGCCGGCGGCCCCGGGGCCCAACCTCGGCCCGCCGCCCGAGCGCCTCGACTTCCGGCGCAGGAAGAAGCGCTGACCCTGCCACCGGGTGCCGGGCGCGCGGTCAGGCGGCGTTGGACTGGACGATTCTGGTCGCGGCGGCGGCCAGGGCGTCGCTGTCCACGCGGGCTTCGGCCAGGATCTGCAGAGCCAGGTTGCCGGCGTCGCGCGAGCCGAGCAGGCCGAGCAGCACATGTCCGCTGTTGATGTGCTGTGCTTGTGCCTGAGTGCGAGGGCGCCATCGTGTCAACCGATGTTGACGGGGGTGGACGGTCTGGTGGCGCGGACGGCCGCGCCCTGGTAGGCAAGTCCGGTGAGCCTGAGCGGTAGACCCCAGTGAGTGAGCACGCGGGCTCGGCGCGGATGCGCCAGGCCGAGCCACCCGGGCCCTGGTATCGCGTGCAGGCCATCCCCACCCCCGAGCGGACCGCGTCGGCCGCATGGGACTTCGTGGCCGTGCTGCCCGCCGTCCTGTCGGCGGCGCAGCAGCGTAAGCCGTTCGTCATCGGGTGGCTGTCGGCGGGCCGTGGGGCGCCGCTCGAGCTCATCACCAACGCCGGGCCGGTCATGCGCGGCGACGACGGCCTGCAGGGCCTGCTGTTCCCCAACGGCGCCCGGGGCGTGCCGATCGGCGACGACTGGCTGACCCGGGCCGGGCAGATGGTGTGGACGCACTGCCCGGGCCGGCCGGCGCCGCCGCTGCGCGCCGAACAGCCGGAGTCGATCGACATCAGAAGAGACTGGCCCCTGCGTCCCACGCTGTTCGAATCGACGCTGGTCACGTTGCTGAGCCGGCCCTTCGGCTGGCTCGTGATCGCCGAACGGTGCGAGGACGACGCCGTCGACCGCGAGATCCGCGACATGCAGTTCGAGCAGCAGCGTTACAGCCGCGCCGACCATCTCAGGCTGGAGGCGGACGCGGCCGAACGCCGGGTCACCGAGCTGGAGACCTTTGGCGAAGCGGGCCTGTGGAACGTCCGGGTCCTGGCCGGCGCCGCGTCCCAAGAAGAGCTCGGCCAGATCGCGCCCGTCTTGGTCGGGTCGGTCGAGATGAGCCATCATCCGTACCGGCTGCGGTCCGGCGCACGCGCGACCGGGTTCGCCGAGGCGCTCGCCGCCGCCCCGACCGCCCGCGCCCGGCACGCGGGCTCGGTGTTCAGCTCGCCGTTCGCCGTCACCGCCGGCGCGCTGCCCGCCCTCGCCGGCCTGCCCAGGCGCGAGGTGCCGGGCCTGCGGGTCGTCGATACCGGCTACTTCGACGTGACCGCGGAGACGGCCAAGCCCGGCGCCGCGGGGACCGCCGGCGCCGCCGGAACGGCCGGGGCCGCCAGCGGCCATGGTGACGCGCCGCCGCCCATCGAGCTCGGCATCATCTTGGACGGTCAGGACCGGCACGTCGGCGTTTTGACGGTGCCCCGCAGCACGCTCAACCGGCACGTCTTCGTCACCGGGGCCACCGGTGCCGGCAAGTCACAGACCGTACGGCACCTGCTCGAACAGCTCACCATGGGCGGGATCCCATGGCTGGCGATCGAGCCGGTCAAGGCGGAGTACGCCAGGATGGCCGGACGTGTCCAAGGCGTGGCGAGCGTGACGGTGGTCAACCCGTCGGACCCGGCGGCCGTGCCGTTGTCGATCAACCCGCTCCAGCCCGAACCGGGCTATCCGGTGCAGGCGCACATCGACATGGTCCGCGCGCTGTTCCAGGCCGCCTTCGACGCCGAGGAGCCGTTCCCGCAGATCATGTCGCAGGCGCTGCAGCGGGTGTACGAGGCCAGCGGCTGGGACGTCGTCACCGGCGGCGGCGCGCCCGGCTCGCTCGTCGAGCCGGCCGTCCCGACGCTGGAACAGCTGCAGCACGCGGCCCTCCAGGTGATCGACGACGTCGGGTACGGCGCCGAGCTGATGGCCGACGTACGCGGGTTCGTCGACGTACGGCTGCGCAGCCTGCGGATCGGTTCCGCCGGGCGCTTCTTCGAGGGTGGGCACGCCGCCGACATCGGCGGGCTGCTGCGCGACAACGTCGTGCTGGCGATCGAGGACGTCGC
>CALAED010000281.1 GCA_937891035.1 uncultured Thermomonosporaceae bacterium
TCGCGTTCTCCTTCTCGGCTCACCGCTCCGCTCATTGGTCGCGTTCTCCTTCTCGGCTCACCGCTCCGCTCATTGGTCGCGTTCTCCTTCTCGCTCGCCTCCGCGGCCGGTCTCGTTCCTCGGCCGGCCACTCCGCTCGCTCGTCGGCTCACCGCTCCGCCTCATTGACGGTCAGTCTCCGTTCTCCCAGACGGGCGCCATGTCTCGGGCGATCTTGATGTCGTCGTTGCTGGTGCCGGCCGCGACCATGGGCCAGACCATGGCGTCCTTGTGCACGACGAAGTCGATGACCACGGGCGCGTCGTTGATCTCCATCGCCTTCTTGATGGTGTCATCGACGTCGTCGGCCTGGTCGCAGCGCAACCCGACACAACCGTAGGCCTCCGCCAACTTGACGAAGTCGGGGACGCGCTTGGACTGCAGATCGGTGTTGGAGTAGCGCTCGTTGTAAAAGAGGGTCTGCCACTGCCGCACCATGCCGAGGCTGTCGTTGTTGATCACAGCGACCTTGATCGGGATGCCCTCGAGGGCGCAGGTGGCGAGCTCCTGGTTGGTCATCTGGAAGCAGCCGTCGCCGTCGATCGCCCACACCATGGTGTCAGGGCGCCCGACCTTGGCGCCCATAGCGGCCGGCACCGCGAACCCCATCGTGCCGAGGCCACCGGAGTTGATGAACGCGCCCGGCTGTTCGTAGCCGATGAACTGCGCCGCCCACATCTGGTGCTGCCCGACGCCGGCCACGTACAGCGCGTCCGGGCCGACCAGCGCGCCGATTCGCTCGATCGCGTACTGCGGCGACAGCGAGCCGTCGGCCGGGTGCTCGTAGCCGAGCGGGTAGGTCGCCCGCAGCGCGTCGAGTTGGCGCCACCAGGCCGCGTGGTCGCCGGTCCGCCCCGCCTCGTGCTCGTGCTGGACCGCCACGATGAGGTCGGCGATCACGTCTCGGCAGTCCCCCACGATGGGCACGTCCGCGTGCCGGTTCTTGGAGATCTCCGCGGGGTCGATGTCCGCATGCACGATCTTGGCGTACGGCGCGAAGCTGTCGAGCTTGCCGGTGACCCGGTCGTCGAAGCGGGCGCCGAGCGCGACGATCAGGTCGGCCCTTTGCAGCGCGCCGACCGCGGCGACGGTGCCGTGCATGCCCGGCATGCCCAGGTGTTGCGCGTGGCTGTCGGGGAACGCGCCTCTCGCCATCAGCGTGGTGATCACCGGCACGCCGGTGAGCTCGGCGAGCACCCGCAGCTCGCCCGCCGCCTTGGCCTTGACGACGCCGCCCCCGACGTACAGCACAGGCCGCTGCGCCTCGACGATGAGGCGCGCCGCCTCACGCACCTGCTTGGAGTGCGGCCGGGTCACCGGGCGATAGCCGGGCAACTGCATCGGCTGCGGCCAGACGAACTCGACCGTCTGCTGCATCGCGTCCTTGGCGATGTCGACGAGCACGGGGCCGGGCCGGCCGGTGCCCGCGATGTGGAACGCCTCGGCGACGGTCCTGCCGATCTCGGCGGGGTCGGTGACCAGGAAGTTGTGCTTGGTGATCGGCATCGTGATGCCGCGAATGTCGGCCTCTTGAAAGGCATCGGTGCCGATCGCACCGCTCGGCACCTGGCCGGTGATCGCGACCATGGGCACCGAGTCCATGTACGCGTCGGCGATCGGCGTCACGAGGTTGGTCGCCCCCGGTCCGCTGGTCGCGATGCACACCCCCACCCGGCCGGTGGCCTGGGCGTAGCCCTGGGCGGCGTGCCCGGCTCCCTGCTCGTGGCGCACCAGGACGTGGCGGAGCTTGTGGGAGTCGAACAGCGGATCGTAGGCCGGGAGAATGGCGCCCCCGGGGATCCCGAACACGGTGTCGACACCAACGTTCTCCAGCGCTTTGACCAGCGCTTGAGCTCCCGTGATCCGTTCGGTCATCTGTCTTTTCCTTGTCGGGCTGGGAGGGGTGGTGAGGTCTGTATCAACTCGTGGGGTCCGAATCGACGATGGGTGGGCGGCCAACAAAAAACCCCCCGAGCCTTTCGGCTGTCGAGGGGAGCGCGCAGGCGGTACCAGATCAGCCTGCGCGCTGACCAAGTACGAGAATCAGGAGACTGTGATGCACGGATAAACCCTCGCAGCACTGACGGTCGGTGGTCAAATCCTTGGACGGAATGTCTCACTCCATGAGACGAGAGCGCCGGGACGGCTTACCCGGCGGAGAGCATCGGGCCGCGCAGCGGGATGCTCGGCGTTCCCCGCCGGTCGGTGCTCACCAGCGACTCGACCCGGCGCGCGGCCATCGGCCTGGCCACGAGGAAACCCTGTCCGCGCGGGCAGCCCATGTCCCGCAGCAGCTCGAGCTGGTCGGGGCGCTCGATGCCCTCGGCGACCACGACCAGGCCGAGGTCGTGCCCGAGCCGGACGATAGTACGAGTCAGCAGCATCAGCGTCTCGTCGCAGTCGAGCCCGGCGACGAACGATGGGTCGATCTTGATCACGTCGACCGGCAGCTGCCGCAAGTAGGCCAGCGACGCGTACCCGGTGCCGAAGTCGTCGATCGCCAGCCGTACACCAAGGTCGCGCAGCGCGGACAGGCGCGGTGCCGGCTGGCCGGCGTCCTCGACCAGCACTTCCTCTTTGACCTCGGCGGTGAGGGCCTGCGGGGGCAGCCCGGTCTCGGCCAGCACGGCCGCCACCGTCTCGACGAAACGCGGCGCCGCGATCTGGCGGGCGGTGAAGTTCACCGAAAGCCCGATGTCCCAAGACGCCTCGCGCCAGCGGGCGACCTCGGCGCACGCCTGCCGCAAGATCCAGTCGCCGAGCGGGAGCATGAGCCCCGACTCCTCGGCGCGCCCGATGAACTCATCCGGAGGCACGAAGGCGCCGTCCCGCCACCACCGTACGAGGGCCTCCACCCCGGTGACGCGCGACGTGCGCAGCTCCACCACCGGCTGGAACTCGACGGTGAACTCCTCTTCGGCCAGCGCCCGCTGCAGGTCGCTGCCGAGCTCGAGGCGGCGTACGACGTCGGCGTGCATGTGCGCGGCGAAGACCTCCACCCGGCCGCCGCCCAGCTCCTTGGCCCTGGCCATCGCCAGGTCGCCGTTGCGCATCAGCTCGGCCGCGTCGATGCCGTCCTCGAGCAGCGCGACCCCGACGCTCGCGGTCAGCACGATGCCGCGCGAACCGAGGCGGTACGGCTCGGCCGACACCACCCGCAACAGCCGCTCGGCCAGGTCGACGACGGCCTGGCAATCGGGCGGGTTCTCCACGAGGACGGCGAACTCGTCCCCGCCCCAGCGGGCCACCGTGTCGTCCACCTGCACAGCGGCGCGCATTCTGCGGGCCACCTGGGCGAGGACCTGATCGCCGGCCGCGTGCCCGGCCGAGTCGTTCACGGCGGTGAAACC
>CALAED010000282.1 GCA_937891035.1 uncultured Thermomonosporaceae bacterium
GCGCGCGGGTGGCCGCGGCCACCTCCTCGATCGACGCGTCGCCGCCGACCGGCACGAAGACGTGCACGCCCTTGGCGCCGCTGGTCTTGACCGCGCCCGCGAGACCGGCATCCGACAGCGCCTGGCGGACCAGGTGGGCGGCCCGTACGGCCAGCGCGAACGCCTCGGCGCCGGGCGGGTCGATGTCAAGCACCATGTACGTGGGCCGGTTCCAGGCGTCGGCGCGGATCAGGGTCGGGTGGTATTCGACGGCCCGCTGGTTGGCGAACCACAGCAGCGTGCGGCGGTCGTCGCACAAGGCGTACGACACCTCGCGCTTGGACGCCTGCGCCCACACCGACACCGTCGGGATCCACGACGGCGCGTACTTCGGCACGTTCTTTTGCATGAACGGCGCCTGGCCCGGGCGTACCCGCATGACCGAAAGCGGCCGGTCGGCAAGCTCCGGCACCAGGCGATCGCGCACGGCGTCGAGGTAGTCGACCAGGTCGCCCTTGGTCGCCGCCGCGCCGTCGAACAGCGGCTGTCCGAGGTTGGTCATCGGCACGCCGTCGCGTACGTCGGCGCCGTCGCCGTCGGGGCTGCGTTTCGTCGGCACGACAAGCCTCCCGATCGATGATTTGTCGATGTTGTCACGCAGAGTGAGGATATTTCCCCGTTTTTGCGGGTTGTCGACTACTTACCTGCTGAGTATCTTCTGGAAAGCGCCTTCCGAGCGCCCGAACCCCTGGGGTGAAAGCCGGATGTCGAAGCCTAGACGGTACCTGTTGATAATCGTGGCGGCCGTTCTGGTCGCGGCCATGGGCTCGCCGGTGGCCAACGCCGCGCCGACCGGAGATCCGATCCGCGACCCGCTGCCGGACCCGGTGACGTCCGGCCTGGGGCTGGTCGTCAAGGAGTACGCCGGTTTCCCGCAGTCCTCGCCGACTCCGCCGCCGACCGACCAGCGGCTGATGCGCTGGGCGCGGATCAACTACATCGGCGAGATCCCGGACGGCTCGGGCCGCCAGTTCGTGCCCGACCTCAACGGCAAAATGTATCTGGTCGAACGCGGCGTGCCGCACGAATACCTCGACGTCGGCGCCACGTTCGCGCCGCAGTTCTTCTCCGGCCGCGGGCTCGGCCAGGGCTTTGGGTTCGTGACGTTCGACCCTGACTTCGAGGACACCGGCCGGTTCTACACGGTGCACGTCGAGCAGGCCTCGCTCACGACGGCGATGCCGGACTTCATCCAGGCCGGCACCATCCTGTTCCACGGCGTCGTGACCGAGTGGACCGCCGACGATCCGGCCGCCGGGACGTTCAGCGGAAGCCGCCGCGAGGTACTGCGGATCGGCTTCGCCGGGCAGATCCACGGCATCCAGCAGATCGACTTCAACCCGACCGCCCGCCCCGGTGAGGCCGACTACGGCAAGCTCTACCTCGCGGTCGGCGACGGTGGCAGGGGCGTGGTCAACACCGAGCCGCAGGACCTGTCGATCCCGCACGGCAAGATGCTGCGCATCGATCCGCGCGGCACCAACAGCGCCAACGGCAAGTACGGCATCCCGGCGGACAACCCGTTCGTCGGCCGGGCCGGGGCGCTCGGCGAGATCCAGTCGTACGGCTACCGCGATCCGCACCGGTTCAGCTGGGACACCGGCGGTACCCACCGGCTGCTGCTTGGTCACATCGGCGAGCACAACGTCGAGATGGTCGACGACGTCCGCCCGGGCGACAACTTCGGCTGGAGCGAGCGCGAAGGCCCGTTCGTCTTCGAAAAGCAGCCGGTGAACCCCTGTGACCGGCTCTTCCCGCTGCCGCCCGACGACGCGCAAAACGGCTTTACTTACCCGGTGGCGGCGTTCGACCACAACCCGCCGCCAGACTGGAACTGCACGTCGGACGTCGGGCACGCGATCTCCGGCGGGGTCGTCTACCGCGGCACCAAGGCGCCCGCGCTGCGCGGCAAGTACGTCTTCGGCGACATCGTCGACGGCCGCGTCTTCTACACCAACGAGCGGGAGATGCGACGCGGCGGGCCGCTGGCCACGATCCACCAGATGCAGCTCTACAACGAGGCCGGCAAGCGGATCCGGATGCAGGACCTGTCCGGCCCCGGCTCGCTCGGCGACCCCAACCGCGTCGATCTGCGGTTCTCGGCCGACGCCAAGGGCGAGCTCTACTTGATCGCGAAGGCGAATGGCAAAATCTTCAAAGTGATCGGCACTCGCCACTTCGCCTCGTGCGAGATCGGCGACACCAGGCTGAGCCGCGTCATGGGCGCGCGCAACTGGGCCCCGGTAACCCCGTCGAAGTGGCGCTTCCCCGGCGACCAGGTCATCTTGGCCGAGGCGGGCGTGGAGCGCCCGGGTCCGCGGCGGCCATTCGAATACGCGGTGCTGACCAAGGGTCCGGTGTTCGGCAACGTCCAGATCGACGCCGAGGTACGGCTGGACACCCCCGTCGAGATCACCAACCGGGATGTGATCGTGGTCTTCGGGCACCGGTCGGATACCGAGTTCTACTACGCCCACCTATCGACGGATAACACGATTCTTCCGCATAACGGGGTCTTCCTCGTGAACAACGCCGACCGGCTGCGGATCGAGGATCAGTGGAACCCGGTGCTGTCCCGCGGCGCACCGCCGGCCATCACCGACGCCGAATGGCATCGGGTCCGGGTGGTCCGCTGCGCCGACTCCGGCGAGACGGCGGTCTACATCGACGGCTCGAAGAACCCGTTGATGACCACGGTGGACACCACGTTCGACTCCGGCCGGGTGGGCTTCGGCTCGTTCGACAACATCGGCCGGATCCGCAACCTCACGGTCACCGGAACAGCGGCGGACTAGGACGACCGCCCACCTCCCGCTGCGGGGGGCGACGGCGGGCGAGGCCACAGACATGGAGGAGACCATGCGAAATCGTCGGGCGCTCGTCCCGCGACTCCGTCGGGCCCGCCGCCGGTCACGCCGGCTGCTCGCCGCGCCGCTGACCGCGCTCCTGGGCACGTCGCTCGCGGTGGTCGCGGCGCCACCTTCCGTCGCCGCGACCACCGCCCCCGCCGCGCGCGGCGTCACCGACCGGCCCGCCGCCACCGCGCAGGCGGCCGGCACCCCGCAGGACGCCGGCACCTGGCGCATCCGGCCGGACATCCTGCCCACGCTGCGGCGCGACCTGGTCGCGTTCTACGACTTCGAGCACCCGGTCCCCGGCGATCCCGGACAAGAGCGCGACCTGGGCTCGTCCGGGACCAACATCGACCTCGTCAACGGCGGTGGGGCGATGCGGGTGCGGGACGCGGCCTATCCGAGCAGCCGGATGTCGCTTCAGACGCGACAGCAGAGCCCCACCCTGGCCGGCAACGACGACTGGAAGGCCGGCGTCTTCTCGACCACCGGGGTGTCGACCCTGCATGCCTTCAACGCCGCCAAGCAAATCTCGATCATGGGGTGGTTCAAGACCACGGGCCAAAACCCCAACCTCAACACCACCACGCCCGACCCGGGCGACCTCTTCAATGCCGTCGGGCTGGCCGGCGTGCTCAGCGGCAACTCCCAGGGTCACGACGTACGGGCGCTGCTCGAAGTGATCAACGTGTCGAACGTCCTGCGCGTCGTGGCGCTCGGCCGGCGCGTCGACGGCAGTGCCTCGCTGACCTTCGCCGCGAACGAAGACTGGCAGACCATCCTGCCGCGCGATCAGTGGGTGTTCCTGGCCGCGACGTTCGACTTCGACAACGCGACCATGGCGCTGTATAAGAACGGCCGTCCGCTCGACGGCTTCTACACCGTCACCGGTGACCCCTGGGGCGTCGCCGGCGAGCCGGAGCCCGACCTCGCCTCGGCGACCGACCCAACAGGCATCAAGATCGGCGGCAGCTTCCCGCAGAACACCGAGGAGCGCAATCCCTGCAACTGCCGCTTCGACGGTCTGATGTTCCTCGACCGGGTGGTGACCCCGCGCGAGGTGCTCGGACAGTATCTCTGGACCATCAACCACCCCGGCTGAGGGCCCGACCGCCCCGGCGGGACCTAGCGTACGACCTCGGCGATGCCGAACATGTTGCCCTCGCTGTCGCGGAACCACGCCGCCCGCTCACCGCGGCCCTTGCTCGGATAGTTGCCCTCGATGTCCATGATCCCGTTCACGGCGCCGTCGTATTCCTCGAAGACCACGCCGCGGGCGCGCAGGGCGGCGACGGCCGCCTCGATGTCATCGACGTAGAACGCCATCTGGGTGAACGAGCCGTCGGACACGCCGGCCGAGGCGAACAAGCAGAACACGCCGCTCGCGCCCTCGTAGCGCAGGCCGCCGGGACGCTCCTCTACCGGTTCGAGGCCGAGCTTTTCGGCGTACCAGCGGCGGGCGCGGGCCAGGTCCTGGGTGGGTATGCGCGCTTCGATCGTTGCATCGGTCAGCATCTCCGTCATGATAGACAGGCGTCGAGCCTGCCATAACAGGCAGCCCTCGCCGATTGTTCGATATATCGAACTCGATATGAAACAAATGAAAAGGTATCGACTCTATCGAATCGCCTCGATATAACCGGGACAGGTTCTTCTTTCAGCGGCCATTGCTAGTGAGCAAACGTTTAGCAGTTTGCGTTAGAGAAGACCGCGGGAGGTTTCCATGTCCCTGCCAAGCGCGTCACCCGGAAATCAGCGGTGGCGGACCCGCGCCGCGGTCATCGCGGCCGCCGCGCTCACCGGGGTCGGCGCGATCGCCGGACTCCAGCCGGCCGCCGCCGACCCCGACCCTCGTACCTTCGCGACCTGCGGCGAGGGCACCTTCAATGCGGAGGTCACCCAAAGCGGCGGCACCTGGACCGCCCGCAACGGCGGCACCACCGTCTACAGCGGCGGTGACACGCGAGCCGCGATCCAGGCCGCCATCGACAGCCTCAGATCGGGTCGCACCACGAAGGAGCGCGTCGTCGTCCGCGGTGACGGCTCGATCAGCGCGGGATCGCGCATTTCGCTGCGGAGCTTCACGGTGCTGGATGTGTGCGGGACCATCAACGTCACGGGCTCGGGGTCCGGAGACCAGGCGCCGATCTACGCCCGCGGGGTCCGTGACGTCGAGGTGCCGCATCTGCGGGTCACCGGAACCCCGCTGTACGGGATATTCATGCGGAACGTGGACAACGTCGTGCTCGGCGACATCCAGCTTCCGCTCTCCGGCGGTCTCGGCATCCGCATCGACAACCACGGCGACCGTAGCGTGCGCTCGCGCAACATCCGGATCGACAACGTCTTCGTCTCCGGCACCGGCACGCACGGAGTCGAGACCTACGGGCTGGACGGACTCACGATCGGGACCGTCACGGCCCGGAACACCCGCCATGCCGGACTGCTGCTGAACGACACCATCAACGCCACCGTGGGAATGGTCGACGCGCAGGGCGCCGGCACCGGCACCGGCTACGCGGCCTTCCGAACCGCGAATCGAAACGGTCGGGTCAGCGGGAGCTACCCCACGAACATCCGGGTCGGGACCGTCATCGCGCGCGGCGGCGGACGTGGCGTGTTCTGCGTTTCCGAAAGCGGCGGACTCGTCATCGATCGCGTCGACATCGCCGATGCGGGAAACAATTCGATCCTGATCGAGAACTGTTACAACGTGAACATCGCGGCGGTGAGCGGCGCGGTGACCCGCGGCGGCGAGATCCGGCTGGCCGCGCGGACAGAGTTCCCCAACAATCGCGATATCATCATCCAAAACCTGACGGTGACCAACTCGGCCGTCACCGAGAATCCCTGTGGAGAGAACACCACGTTCCGCAATATCATCCTCAGCGACAGCCGCATGAACGTGTGCGCTTAACGTTCCGCTGCCGGTATGGGGTGAAGGGGTCCGTCAGGTGACGCTCTCGGGCGCGGCACCGCCGGGCAGCCGGGCCAAAAGCAGCGTCACATCGTCACCGCGGGCCTCGAGGTCGATCCCCCGAAACGCGCTTTCGCAGATCTCGTCGAGCGGGCGCCCGGGATCGGTCAGCGCGGCGGACAGGCGGGTCAGTGCCTGGTCGATGTCAGTGTGGTGCAGGACAGCGAAGCCGTCCGTGCATAGCGCCAGGATGCTGCCGTGACTCGTCGGAACGGCGCGGGGGCGAAAGCCGGGCCCGCCCGCGCCGATGGGGGCTCCGGTGGGGATGTCGAGGATTTCGCGGCGTCCGTCGGGGTGGACGAGGATGGGCTGGATATGACCGGCGTTGGCGGCCTGGCATTGTTGTTTCGCCGGGTCGTAGAAGACGACGAGGCAAGTGGCTACGTGATCATCGCCGGACAAACATGCCACTTCGCCGAAATGCCGGTCGAACCGCCTGAGCACCTCATCGGGCGAGAGGCCGAGCAAGACCAAGGTGCGGACGAGCGTCTTGCACCGGCTCATCACCATCGCCGCGTTGACGCCGTGGCCCATGACATCGCCTATCACCAGCGCGATCCGGCCGTCGCCGAGAGGGATGGCATCGAACCAGTCGCCACCAATCCGGTCGGTCCGGCTCTCAGGTAGATAACGCCAGCACACCTGTACATCGGCCAACCGCTGCGGCAGATCCGGCAAGAGCCCTTGCCGCAATTCGGCGACGAGACGCGTCTGCCGAGCATGAATGCGGGCGGTGTCGATGGACCATGCGGCCCACTTCGTCAGCTCCGTTAAGGTCGCGGCCGCATCGTCGTCGAACGCCGGACGACGGGGGTCGCGGACCAGCATCACATTGCCCAGCACCTTCTCGCCCGCCATCAGCGGCATCAGCAAGACGGCACAGCCCTGCAGGAAATTCGCGCAGAGCGGTGTCCTTAACTGGGCCGCCAGGTGATCGGCGGTGAACGCGTCAACATGCGGGACGTGCACCGTGTGCCCCTTGGACAAGGAGATCAACACCGGCGCATCGGCCGGCAACCGCAAGATCGTCCCCGCGAACAAGAACGAATCCGGACGGACCGACGCGGGAGAATGAGCGACGGCCACCCGATGCACGACGGTAAAGGCCGGCGGCCCAGCCGCCTCGGGTGCCTGGGCATCGGCCTCACTGATGACCTCGTCGAGCAGATGAACCACGGCGTGATCCGCCCACCGCGGGACCAACGTCTCGGCGAGTTCGACGCCGATGCGCTCGGGATCCCGCAGGCCATCGGCCAGACCGCCGCCCGCATCGGGCAGCGGCGACCGCGCGGCGCCCGACACCGATCCGGGAGCCGTCTGTTCTGGGATGGTCGGCTTAGAGATCATCAATTGACCGGCGATTTCCCCGTCGGCGAATCTAGCAATGCCGAGCGCGGGACCTCCTGCTCCCCGCTGGTCGACGGATCGTACGAGATCTCCGGCTCGTCCCCGGTGGCACGGCGCACCGCTTGGTCCAAGGTGAGCTCGGCCCCCATCTGGGAGATTTTCGCATAGCCCTCCGTGCCAAGTGCCTGCTGGGCGTGCCACTCGGCCGTGTCGTGATAAACCTGCAGGAACTCGATGCCGAACAGGGGCTTTCCGATCTTTTTCCACAGGACGGCGGCCGCGCCCATCAGCCAGGCCGTCCGCTGGTAGCGACCCTCTTGGGCGGCGACCCAGCCGAGAATTTCCATGCAGTGGGCCATGCCATGGAGATCACCGAGCTCATGCTTCATGCGCAGGCTGTTTGATATTTCCTCGGCGCTCTTGCCGTAATCACCGCGTACCCAGTACGCCAGGCTCATCGTGAAGAGGGTGTAGCTGCGGCACCACCGCTCGTCGGTGTCGCCGTTCAGCCGGAGGGATTCGGCGCAGGCGGCGAGGGCTCGATCGACATCGCCGTTGAGGATGAAGCACAGACCCAGCTGGAACATGATGATCACCAGGCCGGGACGGTCGTCCAGCTTGCGCAGCCGGGCCAACGCGTCCTCGTACATGACCAGGCCGCGCTTGGCCTCCCCCCGGAACATGTACATGCCGCCGAGGTACTGGATGGCGTAGGCGAGCGCGGAGTCGTCGCCGATCTGTTCCGCGATCGCCCGGGACTCCTCGAACAACGGTTCGCCGACCGGGTGATCGCCCTGAATGATGGCGAACCAGCCGGTCAGCCACAACGCCCGTGCCCGTACCGGCGTCGGCTCGGGCACCAGACGCAGCCCTCGCTCGAACCAATAGCGGCCCTCCGACAGCCGTGCCGAGCACAGCCAGTACCCCCACAACGTGGTCGCCATGGCCAGCCCGGCCATCGCCTCCTCTGGTTCGGCGAGGCAGAATTCCAGGGCGACCCGCAGGTTCGGGCGCTCGGCGTTCAACCGCTTGATCCAGGAAGTCTGGGCCGAGCCGACCCACTCCGCATCGAACTGTTCGGCCATCGCGAAGTAGAAATCGCGGTGCCGTCCGCGGAACTCACGTTCCTCGCCGAGTGAGGCCAGCCACTCCCGGCCATATTCACGGATGGAGTCCAACAGCCGATACCGAGTTCCCAGGCCGCTTTCCACCCGGGTCAGGATCGATTTGTCGACCAGGCTGATCAGGTGGCCGAGGATCCCCTCGGCCGCAAGCACATCGCTGACGCAGATCTGCTGCACGGCGGCCATGTCGAAATCACCCGCGAAGACCGACAGCCGTGCCCACAGCAACCGTTCCTCGGGCGTACATAGCTCATGGCTCCAGCCGATGGCGGTACGCAGCGTGTGATGCCGGGGCAGCGCGCTGCGCGCACCGCCGGTCAGCAGATCGAACCGATCGTCGAGCAACGCGGCCAACTGCTCAAGCGACAGTGCGCGCAGTCGTACCACCGCCAACTCGATGGCCAGCGGAATGCCGTCCAGCCGGCGACACACCGCGGCCACCCTGGCCCAGTTGTCCTCGGTCAGGGCGAACTCCGACAGCACCGCGTTCGCCCGTTCGGTGAACAACGCCAACGCGTCGTACGGCTTCGCGAACGGCTCCTCAACGACATCGGGTACCGGCATCGGCGTGATCGACAAGGTGTGCTCGCCGATCGAGTTGAGCGGCTGCCGGCTGGTCGCCAGCACATGCAGCTCGGGCGCCTCCCGCCGCAGCGCGTCGACGAGCATGGCGCAGGCGTCGATGATGTGCTCGCAGGTGTCCAGGAGGAGTAAAAGCCGCTTGTCGTTGAGATAGTCCGTCAGGACATCGATCGCCGGGCGAGCCGTCTGCTCGGGCAACCCCAATGCGGCGGCGACGGTGTGCGCCAGCAGCCCTGGGTCCTGCAACGCCGACAGCTCGACCAGGCACACGCCATCGGCGTAGCCATCGCGCAGCTCGGCCGCCACACGTAGCGCGATTCGGGTCTTGCCCACCCCGCCGGGGCCGGTGAGGGTGACCAACCGGGACTGCGAGAGCAGTCGTTTGGCCCCCTCGACCTCTGCCTCGCGGCCGATAAAACTCGTCAGCTCGGCCGGCAGAGCATCACGTCGGCCGCCACGTTCATGCGTCACAAAACCCACCCCATGGCCACTTGGAATGCACGCTTTCTGTGCACGCGAATGTCCATGATAGAAACACTATGTAACGTCCCGGGCGAGAACCGTAACTTACCTGCGAGTCACCGGCGTTCGCCGGAGCGGTCCCGCGACCGCCGTGCCATCCGCCCGTGGTACGAGAGATGCCCACATGGGCGGTTTGCCGTGGCACGCGCGCCGGGCATGCTGACGGTGGCCGGACACCGGTGAGCACAGGGCTGGAGATGTCGACGTGTCGTACGACGTGGGCGCGGTCAGAGAACACTTTCCGGCGCTGAAGGAAGGCGCGGCGCACTTCGACGGACCGGGAGGTTCGCAGGTCCCCGTCGTCGTCGCCGACGCCGTGGCCGCCACCCTGTGCGCGGCGATCGCGAACCGGGGCACCGTCACGGCCGCCGAACGGCGGGCCGAGGAGATCGTCGTCGCCGCCCGGCGGGCGGCCGCCGACCTGGTGGGCGGCGACCCGGGCGGCATCGTGTTCGGCCGCAGCATGACCCAGCTGACGTACGACATCTCGCGGGCGCTCGCCAAGACGTGGGGCCCGGGCGACGAGGTCATCGTCACCACGCTCGACCACGACGCCAACATCCGCCCATGGGTGCACGCGGCCGGGGCGAGCGGCGCCACCGTTCGCCGGGCCGACTTCGATCCGGTCACCGGCGAGTTGCCGGTTGCGGCCGTCCGGTCGCAGTTGTCCGACCGGACCCGGCTTGTCGCGGTGACCGCGGCGTCCAACCTGCTCGGCACCAGGCCGGACGTCGCCGCGATCGCCGGCCACGCGCACGCCGCCGGCGCCCTCGTCTATGTCGACGGAGTGCACCTGACGCCGCACGCCGCGGTCGACATGGCCGCGCTGGGCGCCGACTTCTACGCCTGCTCGCCGTACAAGTTCCTCGGCCCGCACCTCGGCCTCGTCGCGGCCCGGCCGGAGCTGCTTGAGACGCTGCACCCGGACAAGCTGGTGCCGGCGAGCGACGCGGTCCCCGAGCGCTTCGAGCTGGGCACCCTGCCGTACGAGCTACTCGCCGGCACCACCGCGGCGGTGGACTTCCTCAGCGACCTCGTCCCGGCGGGCGGGGTGCGGCCCGGGCCCGGGCCGCGGCGTGAGCGGCTGATCGCGTCGATGCGGGCCCTGGAACAGCACGAGGACGCGCTGCGTGAACGCATCGAGGCAAGGCTGGCGGAGATCGCCGGCGTGGTGATGTACGGGGCGCGACACCGCCACCGCACGCCCACGGTGCTGTTCTCCATCGCGGGCGTGCCGCCGCAGGAGGTGTACGAACGGCTCGCCGAGCGCGGGGTCAACGCGCCGGCCAGCAGCTTCTATGCCATCGAGTGCTCGCGGCGGCTGGGGCTCGGCGATACCGGAGCGGTACGGGCCGGGATCGCGCCGTACACCGACGACTCCGACGTGGACCGGCTCCTCGCGGGGGTCGCCGAGATCGCCGGCGCCGCTTGACCCGGCTGCCCGCCTTGCCCCGGCTGTGCCCGCTTGACCCGCTTACGGCAGCGGACTGGGCTGGCGCGGCGCCGCGACCGTGTCCGGCTGCTCGACGGCACGGCTCCGGCG
>CALAED010000283.1 GCA_937891035.1 uncultured Thermomonosporaceae bacterium
CGTTCATCAGCGAAATACGGTTTGTGATCTCCTGCCGAAGACTCTCTACCTCGGCGGCGTCGATATCCCAGCCGTCCCGCACCCGCGTCCCTCCACTCCTCGTTGTTAGGACGAATCGGTATGGTGCCCGGCCACCGCTCCTTGGAGGGCACCCAGGCGATCTCGGTTCCCGCGCCCGCCCGGAGACAGCGCGTTCTCACCTCCGCGACAGGGCTGTTCTCCGGGCCGGCCGACCCCGAAGGGGCCGCGCCATGACGGAACGCATCGCAGCTTTCGCCCCGGGTAGAGGCTGCAGCGGAGGTGACGGTGCGGAGATTCGGCGTGGAGGAAGAACTGCTGCTCGTCGCGGCGGACAGCGGGGCTCCGGTCGCCTTGGCGGACGTCGTGGTGTCGCAGGAAGCGGATGAGACGCCGGAGTCGGAGCTCAAGCGGCAGCAGGTGGAGATGGCGACGGCGCCGTGCTCGACGCGTGCGGAATTGGCCGCGGATTTGCGGACCCGGCGGCAGTCGGCGGCCACGGCGGCCCGGCGTAAGGGCGTGGCGGTGGCGGCCCTGGGCACTTCTCCGCTCGCGGCGTCCCCTTCGGTCATGCCGGGCGCGCGGTACCAGTGGATGGCGAGGGAGTACGCGTTGACCGCCGAGGAACAGCTCACCTGCGGCTGTCACGTACACGTGAGCGTGGCCTCGGCGCGGGAGGGGGTGGCGGTGCTCGACCGCATCCGCCCGTGGCTTGCGCCGCTGCTTGCACTGAGCGCGAACTCACCGTTCTGGCAGGGGCGGGACAGCGGATACGCCAGCTATCGACACCAGGTGTGGGGGCGCTGGCCGTCCAGCGGGCCCACCGAGGTGTTCGGCACGACGGAAAACTATCGCGGCACCGTGCAGGCCATGATCGAATCCGGTGCCCTGCTGGACGAGGGCATGATCTACTTCGACGCTCGGCTGTCGAGCAAGCACCCGACGGTGGAGATCCGGGTCGCCGACATCTGCCTGTACGCCGACGACGCCGTGCTCCTCGCCCTGCTCGTACGGGCCCTGGTTGACACGGCGGCGCGGGCCTGGCGAGCCGGTGAGCCGCCGCAGTCCGTACGTACCGAACTGCTGCGGCTGGCCTCCTGGCGAGCGAGCCGCACCGGCCTCGACGGTGATCTGGTGCATCCCGTCACGGCCCGCCCCGTTCCCGCCGACGTCGTCATCGGCGCCCTCCTCGAGCATCTGTCCCCAGCCCTCGCGGACACCGGTGACCTCGCCGCCGCGACCGAACTGCTCGGCCGGCTGTTGCGCCGCGGGAACGGCGCCACCCGGCAACGCCGGGTCCACGCCGAGACCGGGGATCTCGCCGAGGTCGTACGCGCCGCCGTGTCGGCCACGCTGGACACCTGACGGAGACTTCGGCCGGCTGGACTCGACCCTTTTGTTCTTGGGATCTACGTTGTTCTTGGGGTCCTACCGGATCTACCGGATCTATCGGGCGGCGAACACCTCGACGACCATCCGACCCCGCAGCCCTTCCAAGACCTCGGCCTGCCGGCGGGCCCGCGCGATCAGCCGGTCCAGGCGCTCGGCGTCGAGCCGGCCATCACGATCGGCCAGCGTTCGCAGCGTCAGCCAGGCGGACGCCTTGCCCTCCACACCCAAGCGGAGCATCTCCACCTCCACCAGGCCGCTCAGCGGCGATGGCCGCAGAATCCGTCCGTTGAGCTTCAAGCGTCCCGCCCGCTCCGCCAGCCAGGCCGCGCGGATCTTGTAACGCCGAACTTTGATGCCGAGTGCGGCCATGATGTCGGCCAAGGCGGTTCGGTCCTCGCGAATCTCGCCGGCCAGCCGCTCGAGCTCGACGCCGCCGGAGTGATCACGCTGAGCCGCGGCGGCTCGGCGCGCCAGCTCCTGCCCGGCCGTGGCGCCGGCCAAATGGTCGTTGAGGTAGATGTCCAGAAGGTCGAAATAGGCGGCTCTTCGGCCAGTGGTCGCTTGCACGCTGACGTTCCCCCGAGCGTTTTGTTGCGTTCGATGTCTTCTGTCCCTGCCCCGCAGATCCCGTTCTGCACATCAAGCCGTCGACAAGACCGGCGAAGCGCATGTCAGTGTGCGCCGCGATTGGCGTGAGTTTGGCGCGATCAGGTTGGCGCGATCAGGTTGGCGCGCCGGCATACGAAAGACCCCACGGGGAAGTGCTAGGCCTGGGGTAGGCCCGTATCGACGCCCGCCGGCTGACGCCTGGATCGCGCGTCTTGGCTGCGGCCTTGATCCTCGCGGCCGCGGTGGAATCGCCCGAGTACGCCGGAGCCTTGATGGTCACCAGCCGCGAAGCCCTGATCGCCGAGTTCGACGCCGGCGCGAACGCGGAACAACTGGGCCAACTGGCCCAGCGTCTCGACACGGCCCTGAGCAATCTCGGCGGCTAGACACGCACGGCACGACGCCGTTCCGCCGCCGACCCGGCATCGGGACCGCGAGGCACCGTCCGCCTGGTCGAATGAGGCCGTCGACCTGGGGTGCCCCGGATTTCGACGGCGTACGGACGCGGCCGGCGGCGGCGAGCGGCGGCCGGCTGAGCCGACGGCGGCGAACGCGTCCACCCGGGAAAACCGGCTCCGGCCCGCTGCGGCCGAACGCGCGTATGGACCGGTCATCGAGCCGCCGCCCGGCCGTACGGCACATGTCTGTATCCCGGCGAAACACGAGTTGCCGTCTAATCTGGATGCCACCTGCGCCTGGCTGAACGTCGGAGGTGTGTGATGCCCAAGGATCTGCCGGACATTTTGTCGGATGAATTCGCGGCGGATCCGTATTCGGCGTACCGGCTGATGCGAGAACATGCGCCGCTGTTCTGGCATGAGGGCACCCAGAGTTTCGTGATCTCCAGGTATGCGGATGTTGCGCGCGCCTTTCGTGAGCCCGTTTTTACGACGGCGAACTATGATTGGCAGATCGAGCCGGTGCATGGGCGCACCATCTTGCAGATGAGCGGCCGCGAGCACTCGGTGCGCCGCGCTCTGGTGGCGCCGGCGTTTCGGGGCCGTACGCTAGAGGAGCGGTTTGCGCCGGTGATCGAACAAAACGCCGGTGAGCTGATCGATGGCTTCCGTGCGGCAGGGGCGGCCGATCTCGTGTCGCAGTTCGCGACGCGGTTCCCCATCAACGTCATTGTCGACATGCTGGGCCTTGATAAGAGTGACCATCCGCGGTTCCACCGCTGGTACACCGCCATCATCGCGTTCTTGTCGAATCTGCGCCAAGATCCCGAGGTCGCGGCGGCTGGTCTGCGTACTCGCGAAGAGCTCGCCTCGTACCTCATCCCTATCATCCAGCGACGTCGCGAGCATCTCGGCGATGACCTGCTGTCGACGTTGTGCTCAGCCGAGATCGACGGTACGAGGATGAGCGACGAGGACATCAAGGCCTTCTGCAGCCTGTTGCTCGCCGCCGGTGGTGAGACCACCGACAAGGCCATCGGGAGTTTGTTCGCGAATCTGCTGACTCATCCCGATCAGCTGGAAGCCGTACGCCGGGATCGGAGCCTCATCCCACGGGCGTTCGCCGAGACGCTCCGCTATACGCCGCCCGTTCACATGATCATGCGGCAGCCGGCGAACACCGTTGTCTTCAGCGGCGGCATCGTACCGGCGGGCAGCACGTTGATCTGCCTGATCGGGTCGGCGAACCGAGACGAGCAGCGCTACGCCAACGCGGACTCTTTCGATATCTTCCGTACCGACCTGACCACCGCAAAGGCCTTCACGGCCGCGGCCGACCATTTGGCCTTCGCGCTCGGCCGCCATTTCTGCGTGGGGGCGCTGCTCGCCAAGACCGAGGTCGAGGTGGGCACCAATCAGCTGCTCGATGCGCTGCCCGACCTGCGGCTGGCCGACGGTGTCACGCCGGTCGAGCAGGGCGTCTTTACTCGCGGTCCGGCCGCACTGCCCGTCCGGTTCACTGTGACACCGCCCGGGTCCAACGAAACCGGCGGGTGAACAGGGGCGCAAACGACTCTCAACCGAGGGCGCCCCAACGCCGGCGGTAACGTTCCGCGCCGAACCCGGCTTCGGCTATCAAGTCCGTCGTGTCAGTGCGGAGTACGTTCGCTACGGTGTGGCGATGCGCACAATACTCAACGTGATCTGGCTGGTGCTGGCCGGGTTGTGGATGGCCATCGCGTACGTCGTCGCGGGCATCATCTGTTGCGTTCTGATCATCACGATCCCGTTCGGCATCGCGTCGTTTCGGATCGCCAACTATGCGTTGTGGCCGTTCGGCAGGTCGTTGATCCGGCGCGCGGACGCCGGCGTGGCCTCAACCGTCGGCAACGTCATCTGGGTGATCTTCGCGGGATGGTGGCTGGCGCTTGGCCATGTCTTCACCGGCATCGCGCTGTGCCTCACGATCATCGGCATCCCGCTGGGCTTGGCGAACTTCAAGCTGATCCCCGTCTCCCTGGTCCCGCTGGGCCGTGAGATCGTCCCGACGGCCGACCCGCGCGGCTTCTACGCCCGCTGAACGGGCTCGCGCCCAGAGCCTCGACGGTGGCGTCTACCGCGGTGCCCGCCGTGCCGATCGAGGTCGGAAACGCGCCGCATGGGACCAAGGCCGAACGCCGGGCCGCCCGTGCGCTGGTGGCCGACTATCATGAGGCCCGCATCGCCGAGTTGCTCGCCCGTGTCGGCGAGGCGATCGATCGGCACCGAGGCGGAGAGCTGGATCCGTTCGAGGTCGACCAAGTGATCCACCACTACCATCGAGCCGCGCGGAGGCTCTGGGCGTTCTGCCAGGTCTCCGGCGAACAGGCGGAGGTCACCGCGCAAATCATCGCGCGGTTGAGCGAGCGCGGCGAAACGATCGATTGGTGGCAGGAGAGCGCGCCGAGGAGACGACCCGCACGTCAGCTCCGCGGGCTCCGCGCCGGCAAGGAAGGCGGTCGGCCCACGTGTCACCCCCTGCAGGCGCACGAAAGGGCGCACCTTCGTGGCGCCACATCCGGCCGCAAACGCGACCCTCCCTCGGCGTTGGCGGCCGGCTACGGCGGGGAGGACGGCGGGAACGGTTCGTCGAACATCGGATCGGCCCAGAAGCTGATCAGTTCGTCGGGGGCCAGCGAACCAACTGGCACGTCATAGCTCAGGACTCGCCCCGTACGCAGCGCCCAGGTGGCGATCAGTACCGAGCCCAGCCAGGCCTCATCGGAGCGGGGGGCGGTAGCGGGTACCTCGCGAGGACGGGCATCTCTCACTCCCATCGCGTGCCGATAATGCGGTCGAAGAAGGTCACGGCGGCTCCGAAGGCGAAAAGACCGGCCAGGGCCGACTGCGCCGGGCCGCGTTGGACCGCATAGGTGAGGACACCGACGATGACGGCGACGATGAAGGAGGACAGCAAAATCAACCCGGTCCGGCCAGAAAGCAGCCGCCGCTCGGACGGAGCCGGATCTGCCTCATCTTTCCCCTGGCCTCGTGCTCGGAATCCCCGTAGGGTTGGCATACGTATCGGACCTTTCGTCAGGAGCGTTTGGTTCGGTTTTCGACGGCTCCCTGTTGCAGCAGGGGGCCGTCGCCGTATCTGCGGTGCCGTTCGCAAATAATCTTGGCGGTGCTGGCATCCGAGCGCCACCACTTCCGTAAATTGCTGGCCGACATTGGAAGAATCACAGTAATCGGTCACATACCGTACGTATCAGCCTTACTACCATCCTAGAAGAGCTGCGCACTCTTCGCCCGCCATGCCCACAACTCTCCAGTGCGTGCATCTGCACATGAAGAGCGCAATTGCATCTGCACATGAAACGAATCTTGACCGCCGCCATCATCGGGTGGATCCATCTCATAATTACCAATTCGCCCATCCTCGCCGAATCCCTGCTTCCCCGACACGAGTCACATCCGAGGCCCACCGGGTAATACGTGTCCTCCGGCTGTGGATCTGGTCCTCTCGACGGTGAGGAATCGGAAACGCCCATGCCGAGCGGCACCCTGACGCGACCGCCATGGATCAGGCGGCCGCGGGAACGCCCGTGGCATGAGTCACCGACGATAGGGGCCCCGGGCTGATCGTCACAGCGGGCGGTGGAGGCCGACATCCCGGACTTGTACGTCGTTTGACCGCACACTCCGTGCTGGTTTCGATCGTTTTGTTCGGCTCCGACTCCACGCTGGTGACGTCGTACCGGCTCGACGGGGGCGACCGTGAGCGGCATGACAGCGCATCACCACCGCCGGCTCCGCTACGCGAAGCGCCAGAGCACAACTCACCGGGAACACCGGTGATCGACTCCCGGCGGTGACCGCATCAGCCGTGACCACGGATCACAAGGTCAAACCACCCTCGCCCTAGATCCTTCACCTTGCCGGTCCCCCCATCGCCTCATTGGGGAGCCGTCCCTCTTCTTGGCTCCAGGCGGCCGGCGGGCCGGCGTCAGCTGTGGGTCCTGTCGGCGGCAATGGCACGACGGTCTCGCGGTCCCGACCCCGAGATGTCAAGCCACAGCCAGCAACATCCAGGCCATTCGGAAATGGTTATGGCCCGGTAAGTCGAAGGATTTTGCCCTCTTCGCCGGCAAGTTCGACCGGCGCGCATCCCTGCATTGCGAACCGGCGCCAGGCGGTGGTCCATCGCTGGATATCTTCCGCAGTACCACCTAGTACCTCCACGAAGACTTGTAGTGAGGACAATTTGGGCATAGTTGCGCCGCTAAGCATGTTCCGAAAAGTCGAGTAGGAAATCTTGTTGCCGGAGCGTTCCTCCATGACCCGCAGGCTTGGCTCACCAGCCCACACGCGGTAGGCACGCATCGCGGCGATGAAGTCCTGCTCTGTGGCCGCCTGTAGCGGGTCCGGACGCCGATCGTGTCCACGAAGGTCGGGAATCGCCGCCGGCGCGGACGACAGTTGCGGATCGAGCGACGGCTCGACTGCGATCTTCGTGGCGTTCCGCAATTCGATGATGGTACTGACCATCCGGAATCCACAGCGTGTGCAGGCACCGCTGCGCGACTTAGCCTCAGAGATGGCGCCACACCGCTCACACTCGTAGGCGGTGACGCTTCTTCCTTGTCCATTGTGCGGTACCTGATTTTCTTCCACCCCATTCGGAGTGTCGGTGTGGGCAGACAACCGTGGGCTCGAAGGAAGCGATGCGGCCTCTTTGAACAACTCCATGCCACGACGTCGACGAGCGAACTCTATTGCTCGATTGTTTAGCAGATCCAGCTGCTGGGAGAGCGCCCCGATCTTCCCGAACAGCTGGCGTGCGGTGATCACATTTTTATGGGATTGGGTGGCCTGGCATAGCGTCAGGATGCGCTCGATTCGCGCCCATGTGGCTGTGGAGGGGCGGAAATCGCTGGCCAGTATCTTCCAGATCTCGGCCTGCGGCACTCCAGCGACGGAGGCGATCACCTCGACGCCATTGCCGACATTCTCGCTGCTGCCCAGCCGCGTCGTCTCATGCTGGATCGCGCCGCTGACCTGCAGGTTAAGAAGGGCCCTTAGACTGGTGAGCCGCTCGCGGATGCGGTCGCGATGAAAGTGGACTTCCCGCTCGTCCAGGGCCGCCAGGTCGACAACTTGCTCGTCGATCTCAATATCCGGCCGCGTCTCCAGGAAACTCATTTCTCGCCCCTCGGCCCATCGTCCCGGTCAAAGAGACGTCGGATCGCCTCAGCGGTACCAATGCCCAGGGCGACGGTGACCGCGGCGGCCTCGCGCGGCGGACAGCCTTGCCCCGTAAGCGCGAGGAAGACGGTGAGGTGCATTGTGATAGCACCGAGCAACAGCAGGTTCCGATCTGTGCCCTTGTCGGGCGCGCCGCCATGGGGTGACGGCAGGCCGGAACGCTCTACAGACGACATTATATTTTCCCTTCACCCTGGTGTGTGTGCTACGGGCGGACCTGGATATCCAATGAGAGGCTCGTGTCATGGGGTGGAGCCCTATGGCTGATGGAGCCTCCTTACAGTAAGGATGCCGTAACTTCATTAACGGCGCCCCTGATCTAGCAGAGCTTTCTAGTGAACAAGCGTTTCGCACTGATGAAGAGTGTTGAAGACTGTTGAGGGTTGGTAACAACTGGGCCGCGTGCTCGCATGATCTAGATCACCTGATGTGTAATAGGGCGCAGCGTCAGACACGACGCAACATAAAGTCCCCTTCGCTCAGTCGCGGTGCTACGGGCGGGCAAATGGGACAATTTGGATCCGGCCAGTGGAGTGGCCTGATCACCCTCAGGGCGGGACTGGAGATCAACTCATCCCGTCCCCCCTGAGGACGGCCGAGCACAAAGTGGTCCGCAAGGACGTCGTCTCGCACTTGGGTTCCGCCGAACAGTGCACAACGCCCAGGTGGCAATCAACACGGAGTCCGGCCCTGCGCCCTCAGAACGATGAGCAGCGGACAGATCGTCTACGAGGTCCGGCATGCGAGCCCGCCGACCGAGATCAGGCCGGCGCCTTTGAAGAGCGGCGGCCGCTCAGATAGAGCAGGAACTGCCTTCTTCCTCTGGTTTCGAGCGCGGGATCCTCGTAGGGTTGGCACTGGCGCCGAGCCTTTCTCTAGGTGACTTGGTGCTCTTGAAGTCGACGGCTCCCTGTGTCCGCAGGGGGCCGTCGCCATATCCGCGGCGACGGCCGAAGCCGTTCTCGATCAATATACGGGCCGCAGGTGCGGGCGCCACCAGCTTCCTCAAATTCCCCAAGACCCGGACGATAACGAACGTAATCGGTCGGATACCTCGAGAATCCGCGATACCTCCTAATCGCTTGTACCTGCACAAACTCCCGCCATGGGATTGCATATGCACGAGTTGCTGTCCTTGCGTATGCACATGAAGTCGCTCCTTGCATCTGCACGACGAAGGATTTCGGACCATTAAGACCCACATCCGGGAAGATCCATTTGCCGTAGTCCGCAATATCCTAATTCGGCATATTTGACACCTTTCTCTGCAACGTACACATCGGGCGATCAGGTCAAGCCTCAAGGTTCATGAGTGCGTCTAGGTGCCGGGAAGCCATGTGGTTCGCGGGCGGTGTCGGCAGCCGCGCGCCGGTCTGACCGCGCTCGCCGAACTCGCGGTCGTCAAGCGCGGCGGCCCCCACGTCTACCGCCTACGGAGCCTTCGGGAGCTGACAAGATCGCAGATGATCTCCACGGTGCGCGCGAGAGTGGCCGCGCGGACCTTCCGCCGCGGCGTGTGCAACGGTCACCAAGATCCCGGACAGGCCTTTCCTCGCTGTGATCAGTGACAGCGCCGAGTCATGCCCGCAGACACCTATAGAGCCCGGCTACGGCGGGACACGGCCGGACCGAGACGCAAACGGCCCCTTGACCGTGGTCGTGCTGGTCAGGGGCCGTGCTGTGGGGTGGTGGCGGGTGTTGGGTTCGAACCAACGTAGGCTGAGCCGACGGTTTTACAGACCGTTCCCTTTGGCCGCTCGGGCAACCCGCCGTGACGCCGCTCTCGCGACGGCATTGGCAAGGATAGCGAACTCCCGCGGTGGTCGTGACACGGTATCGAGGTGCGGCGGGAACCGCGCGGAGGACCAGGGACACAGTGCCAGACTGGGGTTCAACCGCGCGCCAGGCCGGCGCGTGACCCGATCGTGACAATTCGTAAGGATAGGAACGTGGCGTCCGAGGCTTCTTTTGACATTGTGAGCAAGACGGACCGGCAGGAGGTCGACAACGCGCTGAACCAGGCCGCCAAGGAGGTGGCGAACCGCTTCGACTTCAGGAACGTCGACGCGGGCATCAGGTGGTCGGGCCAGTCCGTCGAGATCCAGGCCAACAGCGAGGAGCGGGCAAAGGCCGTGCTGGATGTCTTCAAGGACAAGTTGGTTAAGCGCGGCGTGTCCCTCAAGGCGATCGAGGCTGGGGAGCCCAAGCCCTCCGGCAAGCTCTACAAGCTGGGAGTGGACCTCAAGGAGGGGATCTCCCAAGAGAACGCCAAGAAGATCAGCAAGATCATCCGGGATGAGGGGCCCAAGGGGGTGCGTGCCCAGATCCAGGGCGACGAGCTGCGAGTGAGCTCGAAGAAGAAGGACGATTTGCAGCAGGTCATCAGTCTGCTCAAAGGGAAGGACCTTGACGTCGCGCTCCAGTTCACCAACTACCGGTGACCGCGCCGAGACATAAGGCGGCGCGCCGGTACCTCCCCGCCATGGTCGACCCGGCGCGCCTCCACTAGATACTGACGAAGGATGCCGCCAAAAAGTTCTCAATGTCGCCAAAGAGGCACCTGTCGGCGCTGCAACATCTCTAGAACCTAAGGAGAACACGGCCGTAACCCCTGGTCTCAGCGGTCCCGTCCGGCGGTCGGCCACTCACCGGCAACAGTGCTTGGGATCGGGTCGATCTTGGCTCAGTATGGGGGCGTGCCCGCTCAATTCTCCGTCTTCCCGCCACCCAGGGACGATCCGGCCATGCCGACCGGAGTGGTCTATGCCGAAGCGCGGGCGACCGAACCCGTGTCGCGCGTGGTGCTGCCCAGTGGCCATCATGCCTGGCTGGTGAGCCGGTACGACGACGTACGGACCGTGCTTTCCGATCAGCGCTTCAGCCGCGATCTGCGCTATCCGGGGGCGCCGTGTCTGGTCGAGGCCGGTGACTTCGCGACCGGGGAGAACGGGATTCTCAACCTGGATCCGCCCGACCACACGCGGCTGCGCCGGCTGGCGAACAAGGCGTTCACGGCACGGCGGATCGAGGGCATGCGCGGCAGGGTCGAGCAGATCACGTTAGGCCTGCTGGATCAGATGAGCGTCCACCGGCCGCCGGTAGACCTGATCCAAGAGTTCGCCTTTCCGCTGCCGACCGCGGTGATCTGCGAGCTCCTGGGCGTGCCATTCGACGATCGGGAGCGTTTCTGGACCTGGTCGCGCATGATCGTCACGCCGATGCAGCACAGCATGGCCGAGATGGTCGCCGCCCAGCGCGACTGCGCCGACCACAT
>CALAED010000284.1 GCA_937891035.1 uncultured Thermomonosporaceae bacterium
AGCTCGGCTCACCGCTCGAGCACACGGGGCCGATCGGCGAGGCCGAGCGCAACGCCGCTCGCATCTTCGGTGCGGAGCGCACGTTTTTCGTGCTGAACGGAAACTCCACCGCAAACCGCATCGTCGGCCACCACTGCATCGCCCGGGACGAGCTCGTCCTCATCGACCGCAACTGCCACCAGTCGGTTCAGCACGCCCTCACGCTGACCGGGGCGCGCCCCGTCTACCTGGTCCCGGACCGCAACCATCTCGGCCTGGCCGGGCCGGTGCCGCCCGCCGCGCTCGCCCCGGCCGCGATCGGCGACCGGCTCGCCGGCAGCCCCCTGGCGCGGGAGGCGGCCGCCGGGTCCACCCCGACGTACGCCGTCATCACCAACTCGACGTACGACGGGCTCTGTTACGACGCGGGCCGGGTCGCCGACCTGCTGTCGGGCAGTGTCCCGCGGGTCCATTTCGACGAGGCGTGGTTCGCCTACGCGCGGTTCCACCCGCTGTACCGCGGCCGGTACGGCATGTCGGTCGGGCCCGAAACGATCCCCGACGAGCGGCGTCCGGCCGTCTTCGTCACGCAGTCGACGCACAAGCTCCTCGCCGCCCTCTCCCAGGGCGCAATGCTGCACGTCCGGTCGGCCCCGCGCGCGCCGGTCGACTACGAACGGTTCAACGCGACCGCTCAAATGCACGGCAGCACGTCGCCGAACTACCCGATGATCGCCTCGCTGGACGTGGCCGCCGGCATGATGGACGGCCCGGCCGGACGGTTCCTCACCGACGAGGCGATCGTCGAAGCGATCCGATTCCGGCAGGCGATGGTGCGGCTGGCCGCCCGCGTCCGCGAGAGCGGCGACCGGCCTGGCTGGTTCTTCGGCGTCTGGCAGCCGCCGGCCGTCACCGATCCCGCGACCGGCGCGACCGTGCCGTTCGAGGACGCCCCGATCGACCTGCTGCGCGGCGAGCCGGACTGCTGGCTGCTGGAGCCGGGCGCGGCCTGGCACGGCTTCACCGGCCTTGAGCCCGGATACTGCCTGCTCGACCCGATCAAGGTCACCATCATCTGCCCGGGCGCGGACCCGCACGACGGCGGCGGTCCCGGCATTCCCGCAAAGCTTCTCGCCGCCTATCTCGCTGACCGCAACATCGTGGTGGAAAAGACCGGCGACTATACCGTCTTGGTGCTGTTTTCCATGGGGATCACCAAAGGGAAATGGGGCACGCTGGCCGACGCGCTCATGGATTTCAAGTCGCGTTATGACGGTGGCGCCGCCGTCCAGGACGTCATCTCGAGCCTCGATCGGCCGGGCCGCACCTTGCGTGAGCTGTGCGAGGGGATGCACCGGGCGCTGCGTGACGCCCGGCTGGGCGAGTTGCTGGACGAGGTGTTCACACAGCTGCCCGAACCGGTCATGCCGCCCGCCGAGTGCTATCAGCGATTCATCCGCTCCGGGACCGAGCTGGTGCGGCTCGCCGACATGGGCGGCCGGATTTCCGCGGCCGTTGTGGCGGTCACGCCGCCCGGCATTCCGGTCCTGATGCCCGGCGAGGCGGCCGGGGCCGCCGACGGCCCGCTGCTGACCTACCTGTCCGCGCTCGAGGCGTACGACAAACTCTTCCCCGACCTGGCGACCGAGCTCCACGGCGTACATCGCGACGAAAAAGGCGACTATTGGATCGAATGCGTGCGCACGTAATAGGCGCCGAATATCCTGCTTCCCGGTGATTCACCGCACGGTCCCTGAGCCGATCACCGCCATATATTGCCGCACCGTAACGTCGACTTCGACTTCGCCCGCGCCGGAATGGCTCTCGATCTCCACACCTGCTTCACCCCCCCGGCGCGGGCGGACCCACTGGAGCGGAGGGATTAGTATCGCGGCGTGCCTGCCGTCCCCCTGCGCAGAATGGCGCCCCGTGGCCACCTGGTCGTATGCGGCGACACCGCGCTGGCGCACCGGCTGGCCGAGGCCTTGATCACGAGGTTCGGCCAAGAGGTGACGGTGATCCTGCCGTCGAAGCGACAACATCACGGGCCGCAGATCTCTCGATTGCCGAAGGTGCGCGTCGTCGAGGCCCAGCAACTCACCGATGAGGCGTTCCAGAACGCCCGGGTCGACGTGGCCAGGGCGGTCGCTCTGGTCGGTCCCGATGATGTCGGCAACATCCACGCGGCGCTGCGGGCCCAAGAGATCAATTCCCGCCTCCGCCTGGTCATCAGGATGTCCAATACCGCCCTCGGGCATCGCATCCGCAAACTGTTCGCCGACTGTGCGGTGCTGTCCGACGCGGGCATGGCCGCGCCGGAGTTCCTGGCCGCCGCCTTTGGCCAGGTCGCGCCGAACCACGTGCGGATCGGCGGCCGTACCGTCTATGTGACCGAGCGCGGTGGCACCACCCAGCCTCAGCATGTGCTGTGCGGGCTCGCGGACAATCCGCCGGCCGGCGGACCGCTGCTGCTGCCGCCCGACGCCGAGGGCGCCACGCTCGTCCTCGCGCTCGCCGACGGAACCCCGCGAGATCCGCTGGCCAAGTACCGCCGCCGGCGCCTCCCGCTCGTCGGGCTGCTCGGCGACCTGCACAATGTGGTGAACCGCTGGCTGCGCCTGGCGATCGCCGTCCTGATCGTCATGCTCTTCGCCGGAATCGGGTTGCAGGCCACCGTCGGCAACTACTCCCTGCTCGACGCGATCTACCTGACCTTGTTCGAGGTCTTGGGGACGGCGGATCCGGACATCGGGCTTCCGCTCGTCACCAAGCTCACCCAGTTGCTGGTGACGCTGTCCGGCATCGCACTCATCCCCGTCGTCACGGCGACGATCGTCGATTCGATCGTCCGGATCCGGCTGGCCGACTCGCGGGGACGGCTGCTCGCTCCCATCAGCGGTCATATCGTTGTCGTCGGGCTCGGTGAGGTCGGCACCCGCATCGTCCGCCAATTGCACGACCTGGGCATCCCGGTGGTGAGCATCGACCACGACGAGAACGCGGCGGGAGTGGCCGAGACCCGCGGGCTCGGCGTGCCGATCGTGTTCGGCGACGCCACCAGAGAAGAGACCCTGCAGTCGGCCTGGGTCGGCAACAGTCGCGCGCTGGTCACCGTGACCAGCGACGACATCACCAACCTCGAGGCGGCGCTGCACGGCCGCACGCTGCGCGAGGATCTCCACGTCGTGCTCCGGCTGTTCGACGGTGATCTCGCGGTCCGGGTCCAGCGCAACTTCAACATCCCGGTCTCCCGGAGCGTGCCGGAACTGGCCGCTCCGGCCTTCGCGGCGGCGATGACGGAGCGGAAGATCATCGGTACGATTCCGGTCGGCCACCGAGTGATATTCGTCGCCGACGTGCCGGTGGAAGCGAATTCCGAGCTCGACGGGCGTCCTGTGCGGGACGTACGGGAGGCGGGCGAGGCACAGGTCGTCGCGATGGCCCGCCGGGGGGAGCATGAGCTCGTCTGGGCGCTCGACGAGGACTACTGTCTCGCTCCCGAGGATCGGCTGATCTTCCTTACCACGCGTTCCGGGCTCGGCCATGTGCTCGCCCGGGCCACCGCCCCGTCCGTCGATCTGGGACGCGCGGACGCCTGAGCCGAGAATGGCTCCACTTCGCACGGTGGCGCGGTATATATGCCGCGTCAATTGAGTATTTCGGAGATCCGAATTTAGCGGCGACGGGGACGAGGAATGCGCCGTAGACTGTCGTCAGGCACGCGGTCTGAGGGCGAGGCGGCGATGAACGGGGTTTCTTCGGGCAAGGTCATCCTGGTGCTCGGGTTGATGGCGGTCGCCGCGATCGTGAATCCGTTCGCCTCCGTGGTCGTGGGGATCTGGGCGCTCGTCGCCTTCTGCCTGAGGTACAAAAGGGCCGCCGAGAGGGGCGCGCCGCCGGCGGGGCCGCGGGGATTTCGATACCATCTTTGCGCGTTTGGCGTGCTCTATCTGATTCCGATCGGGTTCGCCATGACGTTTTATGTGCTGCTGTCGCTGTGGGTCTCGTGGTTCGGCGACTCGATGAGCGTCGACCGGCTCATCGCCGTTCAGCGAACCTTCGAGAACGTCTCGGCCTTTTTCTCCGACAATCTCAAGCTGTCCGAGCTGGAGATATTCGTCGTCCTGGTCGCCATCTATGCGCTGAGCTCTCTGCTGTTGCCGAAATGGCGTCGGGGGCGGCGCGCGAATGCCGCGGGGCGGTGGCCGCGCCTTCGGGCACGGTCGGTGAACACGCTCTACGGTGCGCTCGACGGCTACACCAAATACAGCGGCCCGATCGCCGCCGGCCTGGCGACGCTCGCGGCTTTCACCTTCTTCGGCATGGGGCTCGGCGAGCCGGCCAAGGATCTCGAACTGCGGGTGAAGGTCGCCCAGGAGGGCTACGCCGAGATCACGAAGAAGATCGAGGCCAGGCTCTCCCAGCGGATCGGCTCCGGGCTGTACGTCAAGATCAAGGGTTCCTTCCCCGCGTCCTACCAGACCGCGCTCACCCAGGTGGCCGAGGTCGAAGCCGCGCGGGCGCGCGTCGAAAGCCGCGCCGCGCAGGCCAGGACCGCATATAACCTCAGCGTCCCCGAGGTTGACGGCACCCTCGAGGCGGAGCGGACGAAGGGTGCGCGGTTCAACGGGCTGAACTCCGATCTGCGCACCGAGGCCGAGGGCCGGAGGCACGTCCCGGAGGGGATGACGCCCGAGCGCGTCGCCGACCTGCGGGCCGCCGTCGACGCGTTCCCCGCCGCCGAGCGGATCGAAGTCGTCAACACGGGCCATAAGCGCATCACCCTCCAAGTCGAAAAGGTCGTCAGCGAACAACTCATCGCGCTTTTGAAGCCGTTGATGCAGGCCGTTCCGATCCTGGAGCCGCTGTTGGCG
The DNA here is from genome assembly GCA_937891035.1 of uncultured Thermomonosporaceae bacterium. Lineage (GTDB taxonomy): Bacteria > Actinomycetota > Actinomycetes > Streptosporangiales > Streptosporangiaceae > CALAED01. The sequence continues at coordinate 4,854 of CALAED010000284.1, forward strand.
ACCTTTGCCGAGGTCGCCGACGCGACCCTTCAAGAACGCATCGCAAAGGCGTACGACCGCGCCGCGGCCGCGGTCATGCGGAATCCGGGACAGTTCGAGTCGGCCGTCGCGCGGGCGGCCGACTCCGTCGTAGCCGAAACGGATGTCCGGTCTATCGTCAAACGCGCGACCCCGCGAGCGATGCAGCAGGCCGCGGCCTTGCGCCTTCGGCTGTCCCAGCTCGAGAAGAGCGACTCGGTGATCAACAAGCGGATCACCGAGAAGGCGTCGTCGATCCCCGAGTTCAAGCGCCTGTCACCGGAGCTGCAGCGGTTGTTGCGCAACTACTACGGTGGACGGTTCCCCGGGCTGCGGATACCGCCCTATGGGTTCGGGCCGCCCGGGTACTATCGGCCGCCGCCCGGCTACCCCGGCATTCAGCCGCGCCCGATGGTTCCGCCCCGGCCACCGGCGCCGCGGCCGCCCCCACCGCGGATCTTCATCCCCTGATCGAGGCGGCCGAGAGCTGTCGCCGCACATCACCTGGACATGACCGAATGCGGAGTCCACGCTCGCGTACGTGCGACCCGCGTAGGCGCACGTGAACGTGCCCGTGACCCTGGAGTGGGCCACGGGCACGAACGATGATTCGCCGGTCTTGGCTATCGGGTGAGCGCGTGGTCGTGCTGGTGGGCCTGGAGGGTCCGAGCCGCCGCTGAGGCGGGGCGGGTGTCCGGGCCGGGCAGGTCGTCGCTGAACGCGTACGTCACAGCGGAATGCGCCATAGCGCCGGTGTTGACGGCCAGCGCGGTGCGGTTGACGTTGTTGATGGTGTCGCAACCCTGGTGATAGCAGACGTCGTAGGCCACGCCCGCCTGACCGCCGAACATGGCGGCCTCCTGGTCGGTCTTGATGCCCTCGGCGCCGGTGAACAGGCCGCCGGACGGGATGCCGGCCGCGACGAACGGGCCGTAGTCGGAGCGTCCGTCGAAGTCGGTGCCGACGTGGCCGACCCGCAAGAAGTCGAAGTACTTCTCGAACGTCTTCTCGATCTCGTCAGACCCGGCCGGTCCGGCGGGGGCGCCGACGGCGTCGGAGTCGTCGCCGTCGTAGATCTTGATTGCGTAGTTGGGAGAGGCCACCATGTCGTAGTTCAGGTACAGCTTGATCTTCGCCAGTTCGTCCGGCGAGCGGCCGGCGACGTAGTGCTCCGAACCAAGCAGACCCAGCTCCTCGGCGCCCCACCAGGCGAATCGCAGCTTGTTCTTCGGCGGGACCTTGCCGAGCTGCATGGCGACCTCGAGCAGCGCGCCGCTGCCGGAGCCGTTGTCGTTGACGCCGGGACCGGGCAGCACGCTGTCCAGGTGGGCGCCGCCCATGACGACCCGGTCCGCGCGGCCCTTCTTGGACTCGGCGAGCACGTTCCAGGTGGTACGGGTCTCGCTGTCGGTGTCGGTGGCCAGCCGTACGACGGTGCCCGCCGGCGCGGCGAGGTCCTCGCCAACCGCGAAGCTGGTGCCCACCACGGGGATGCTGAAGGTGGGGTTGCCGAGAGTGCCCTGCAAGGTGTCGGTGCGCCCCGGCTGGCCCTCATTGAATATGATCACGCCGGTGGCGCCGGCGGCTTGGGCGTTGGCGGCCTTTGCCTCGAAACTGCAGGTGCCACGCTGCATCAGCGCGATGTTGCCCGTGGTGAAGCCGGCGAAGTCGGCCGCTTCACAGCCGCTGGTCGAGCCCGGCGCAGGGGCGGGCGGCAAGGTGAGGTCGATGGCCTGCACGGTCGCGGTCACATCGCCCGATCCCGAGTAGGTCATGGTGGCGAAGTCACCGACCGAACTGCCGTCCGGTGGCGTCGGTGCGTACGTGGTCGGATCCGGCGACACCTGGTTCATGGTCGCGGTCGAGTTCTCGGCGAAGAACGGAAACTCGAACGGTTGAATGGTGACGTTGTAGCCGGCCTGCTTCAGCTTTCCGGCCACATAGTCCCGTGACGCCGCGTAGCCCGGCGTGCCCGAGGCGCGGGTGCCGCCGTTGGCGTCGGCGATCGCCTGCATCGCCTGCAGGTGCCGCATGACGCTCGGCGCCGAGATCGAGTTTGCTCGCTGCCGCGCGTCGGCTGCCGGATCTGCCGAGGCCGGCGCGGCGAGAGAGAGCGGGAGAGCGATCGCCGCGACCGCGGTAGCGGCACGGGACACCCTCCGGCGAGACGTAAGACGCATTCGTTGACATCCTTAAAGGCATGAAAAACGGACATTCCCCCAGCAACCCCCGAGCACGGGAATCTAGCGGCAAAATCTCCTGATCGGAAGCCTGTTGGCCGCTTACCACCCGCGCCGCGGCCGGAATCGGACGCGACAGAACCGCTTGACCGCAAGATCCGCGTCGTGACCGGAAAGGCCCCCCATACACAGGAGGACGCCGTCCCTCCCGAGTTGTCACCGCCTCTTCCGGGAGCGGATGTCGCTGTCGCGCGCGGAGCGATTCCAGGCTTTCTGTCATGCTTCCCCTGCGTTTGGCCGCGCCAACGGCGACCGATCCCTGGTGGCGGCGCTCGGACGTCTTGTCCGGGATGACGTTGCCCGTCACGATCGGAGCACAAGCGGGAATGGAGGACCGATATGCGCCGTTTCGTCGTTGGTTTAGCGTTGCTCCTCGTGGTGGCCCAGCCGGCCTGGACGGGCGGGCCCGCGCGGGCAACCGCCTCGCCAACCGTCTCGGCTACCGCTGCCCGTCTGCCCCTCGGCCCGGCCGGGCTGCCGGAGTCACGGGTGACGCGGTCGCCGGCGCCCGGCCTGACGCTCACCACGATCACCCGCGGATTTCGCGACGCCAAGCGTGAGTTCTGGACGATCGGGATCAACATCCCGGTGGGTCCGGTGCAGCCCGACCCCGACCCGAACGCCGCCCAGGGCGCGCTGGGCACCCTGGAGAAGGCCACGGCCGTAGCCGGCCAACTCATGGAGGATCCCGCGGTGGCCAGGGAACTGGCCGCCCGCGGCTGGCAACCTCGAGTCGAACCGGTGGACTACGCGCCACGGCTGATCGGCTATCCGGGTGGCTTGATCGGCTACACGCTGCGGGTCGGCCGATACCCGGCACCGCCGCCGGCCGACGACCCGTTGCTGACCGCACTCGCCGCGGCGGGCTTCCGCACGTCCCTGGTGTACACCGGGCAGGACGGCCGCCCCGACGACACGGGCCCTTGGGTGGTACGGGCCTTGACCGTGGACCCGCGCGTCTTCCGCGGCCGGATCGGCTCATCCGTCGGGGACGCCGTGTCCGGCCGCGAAACCACCAGCGACTTGGCGCGCAAAGCGGGGGCGATCTTCGCCGTCAACGGTGGGTATTTCGTCATCGGCTCCGGCGACGGCACGCCCGGCGTCCCGGTCGGGCTCACCGTCGTCAACGGAACGCCTTTGACCGCGGCCACCAATGGACGAGCCGCGCTCCTGCTCCGCCATGGCCGGGCCCGCATCCAGACGCTGTCGAGCGCCTACCGGCTCCGTATCGACGACGACGAGCACCTGGTGGACGCGCTCAACCGGCCACCCGGCGTCGTCCGCAATTGCGGCGGTGTCGGCGGCGACCGGCCCACCGAGCGGCCCGTCCACGACTTCACCTGCACCGACCCTGACGAACTGATCGCGCTCACCCCCACGTACGGGGCCGCCGCGCCGAGCGGCGGCGGCATCGAGGTCGTGGCCGACTCCCGGGGCGTGATCACGGACGTGCAGCCGCGCACCGGGCAACCGGTCCCGGCCGGGTCGACCGTGATTCAGGGCATCGGCGCGGACGCCGACTGGCTGGCCGCACACGCCGCCATCGGCCGCCGGCTGCACCTCGACCCGGCGGTGACCGATGCTGACGGACGTCGGGTCAGATTCGGGCCCGGAGACTTCGTCGTCAACGGCGGGCCACGGCTGCTGACCGGCGGCCGCGTCACCATCGATCCCGTCCGCGACGGGCTGGCGCACGAAGACCCGGTGCTGCGCCTGCCGCCCTCGGCGCTCGGCGCCTCCTTCGGCTACGCCTTCTTCGTTCGCGGCAACCCCCGCACCGGCGTCGGCATCGACCGCCGCGGCCGCCTGCTCATCGTGCAGGTCGACGGCCGGCAAGAGAACCTCAGCCAAGGCCTGCCGCTCAAGGAGTTCGCCGACGTGTTCAAGGCATTGGGCGCCGTCGATGCCATCAACCTCGACGGTGGCGGATCGTCCGCCGCCGTGCTCAATGGCCGCCTCATCAGCTCGCCCTCCGACACCGACGCCCAGGGAAACCGCATCGAACGCCCCGTCGGCGACGCCCTCGTCATCACCCCCGGCCGGGAAATATCCCAGCGCACACCCACCTGACCCACTTCAGAGGACGCCAGGGCAGGCCGGCTGCCGGCACGCTCCAGCCGGTACGGCGCCAGTCAGGGGACCTCGATGCCGCTTCGTTTCGGCTGACCGACGCACGGGTGTCTGAACCGGTGACACCCGTGCGTCGGTCAGGTGGGGATCGTCAAGTGCCCCTTTGTGTTGTCCTTTGTGTTGCCGAGGTGAAGGTGAAGTCGCCGGCGGGGACGGAGTAGACCGTGTAGTTCCCTTCGATCCGTTCGAAGGTTGCTCTGGGCGGAGTTTGGATGTCCTGGCTTTGCGAGCCGGGTAGCCAGACTTCGGCCGTCGTGTTGGCGGGAACGGTGATCTTCAGCTGGAATCTGTTCTCGGTCTTGGTCCAGAAGCTGCGGGCGATGCCCTGAGGTGTCTGGTAGCTGCCTTCGGCGTGCCGCAGATCTCCCACCGGCTTGGGCTGGAAGATCAGTCCGTTGTAGGCCGTGGAGTCGCCGGCCGGGCGAATGCCGGCGAGGCCGGATTGGAACCATTCTTCGATCTGGGCGAGGATCATGTGGTTTTTCGAGTTTCCTCGGTTCCATTGCTCGCCGATGGTGGTCATGCCGCCGGGATTGGCCGGGGTGGCTTCCATGAAGTGGCCGTAACTGGGCTGGTCGTTTTCTTGGAGAAGGTCCCAGAGCACGTCGTCGCGGTCGGCGGCGGTCAGGGCCCGGACGATGGGGCCCATGCCGATGGTGCCGCCGCTGAAGTGCGGGCCGTCGCCGTTCGGGTGGAAGGCGTAGATGAGTTCGACGAGGGCGTCCACAACGTCGGCTCGTTTGCCGGCGGGTACCAATCCGGCGTCGAGTGCCAGCGCCTGGGCGGTTTGGGTGGCGCCTTCCGGGCCGGCGTTTCCGTTGGCGGTGTAGCGCCCGAGCGATTCGTTGAAGAAGGCGTCGTTGAATGCCTGCTTGATGTTCGCGGCCAGCTGCCGAAATTCCTGGGCGTCCGCGGCGTGGCCGGTCAGGTCGGCCATCCGCGCCATCTTGTTGATCATGACGTAGTAGCCCCAGGTGCCGGTGATGCGTCCGGACGTCTGGTCGGCGGCCACCCAGTCGGCCAGCGCGGCGTCGACGATGTGCTCGTCCGGGCCGGTGCCGACCTTTTCGCGTCGGATGTAGTCGACGTAGTCCACCATTTGGTCGTAGTAGGTGGTCATCGTCTGTGTGTCGCCGTACAGCTCGTAGAGGAGGGACGGCACCAAGATGATCCCGTTGCCCCAGTTGATCTCATCGCCGAACCGGCCGGTGTACCCCCAGTCGTAGACGGGGGTCTTCAGGGCGACGTTCCCGCGCATGGGAGTGTCGGCGATCGACTGACCCTCGACGAGATGCCGCATCGTGGTGCGCATGAAGGCGGCGAGCTCGAAGTTGCGGTGGATGGCGCCCATGACCATGGTGTAGTCGGCCGGGTAGGAAAGCTTTTCGCGGCCGGGGCAGTCGGTGAAGACCGACATGATGTTGCTGGCGAAGGAGTAGCGCGCCATCTGGTGGATCCGGTTGATGCGGGCGTTCGAGCTGTGGAATTCGCCCGCGGCGGGGGTGTCCGCCTGTAGCCGGACACCGGTGATGAGGTCGCGCGCCGGGGTGTAGCCGTCCGGCAGGCCGGTGACTTGGACCCATTGCATGCCGAAGTAGTTGAACTGCGGCTGCCAGGACTCTCCGTTCCGGGCGCCGTAGGCCGTGTAGGTGTTGAAGAGGTCGACGCCGCGGGAGGGGCCGCCGCCCATGAGAGA
>CALAED010000285.1 GCA_937891035.1 uncultured Thermomonosporaceae bacterium
TCACCTCGGTGGGACGGGACGGCAACGTCGGCTGCCTGGTCGCCAGGTACGGCACCGGCCGGCCCGGCTGACGACGGCCCGGTCTCAAGACCTTCCCCAGCACCTGGACCTGCACCTGGTGCTGGACAACTACGCCACCCACAAGACCCCCAGCGCATCAGTGGTCGACCACGGCCGGGTACAGGCCTGTCACGGAGAAGAACCAAAGTCGGTCGTCGGTCGTCAAAGGTGAGTACCTGGCACTGATGATCTGGGGGAGGGCCGCTACCCGGTGATCAAGCGGAACAAGACGGCTGCCGGCTACCTGCCGACCCGGCGCGAGCGCTTCGCGGCGTCTTGGCATGGATGGCGGGACGCCCGACGTGGCCTGCCCGTCGTTCGCGTCGACGAGGTGGAGGCCCCGACCGGCCCCAAGTATGTCAAACGGTTGCACGCTGAGGCGGCTGCACAGCAGTCCATGCTGGTCCGGGAGTGGGCCGCTGCCTACGGCGCCGCGCAAGCCAGCGCGTACCGCTTCGTCGGACACCAATCCGGGAACATTCCGGGGCCCGCCACGTCGCCGAACGGATCATCCGCTGCGGCACCCCTTTCTCTGGAAGCGGCCGCGCACATTCGCCGGCTACGGAAGGCGGCGGCGTCCGAAGCCGCCGTCCATCGCGGCAAAGAGCAGGCACGTGTCCGATTTCTCGACGATTGGGAACGGCTGGTCCGGCTTCACCAAGAGCAGCGAGCGCACGCAGAGGCGATAGTCGAGCGGGCCAACGCGCTGCTCAACTGCTACTTCGCGACCGTGCAGCGCCGGCACCCCGAGCGGGGGCGACTGGCCCCTGTCATGGAGTCGATGGAGATCGAGGTGGCCGTCGAATGGCGACACACCGATCTTCTTGTCCGGCTCCGAGAGCAACACCGAATAGACGCGGAGATCATCTTCCGCGCACTCCATTTGGCGGCGCCCGACCAGCCGTCGTCCAGTCCCCAGCCACGACGAACGTCCGAGAAAGATGCCCGAGATGTCAACTGATTCATATCTGCGCTCGTTGCGCATACAGCCCTCCCGGATCGCCCTCACCCTCGTTATCTCGGTCGTCGCCGCAGCGCTCTCCACTGCATGCGGCCCAGATAAGCCCAAGCTCAAGACGGTCTGCGGCGTCGTCGTCGATCCCACCAGCTACGCCAAGAACTATGAGATCGACAGGCGCATCGAGGGCGAGCTGATCGGCGTTCTCACAAAGCACGAGTGCGATCGGGCTGTTATCGGTGCGGTGACCGGCGCTTTCGACACCAGCCCGTGTCTGGCGGCGTCCATGCAAGTCGAGCCCACCCGCCCAGGCGGGCCCGCACAAATATCGAGCGAGCGGACCCAGCTGCAGAAGAAGGCTGTGGCGGCGGCGAGGGAGCGCATGACCTGCGCGAAGAAGGACCAGTCCGGCTCCGACGTCGTCGGAGCGTTGCGGGGGGTATCCCAGAACATGCGACAAGAGCTCGACAATGGCGATCGTCCAGTCTTGCTAGTGTTCAGCGATCTGGTGCAAAACAGCGGCAACATCCGCCTGTACCAGGACCGGGAAGAACTGGTCACCTCGCAAGGACGCGCAGCCATCGTCGCCAAGATCCGCCGGATTGGTCTGCCCGATCTCCATGGCTTTACCGTCCAGGTCTTTGGATTTGGTGCCCGATTCGTCGACGACGCCGACTCCGCCGCAAATTTCCGTACCCTTTGGGAAGATGTGTTCCGGGTATCGGGAAACCCGCAATGGATTCCTGCGTAATTCCGTCCGCCTATCACTAGTAAGGAGTGTGATCTGGGTGAAGATGCCAAAATGGTGGCCCTGGCGGCGCGGCAAAGCTGATCCGCGGGAAACGCCTTATCCCACCCGGCATAACCAGCCCGAGCCCGGCCTGCCCGGCGACCTCGAGTTGGATACTCCACGCGGACCCGTGACCGGTCCTGTTCCAGATCCCGCGCTGTTGCGGTTGGAGGCCGAACAACAAGGGCTCCGGGACGGTGCGGCAGGCGTCTACGACGACAACAGTTTTCACGTTCCCGTCCGGCATGCCTATTTGGTCGAACTCGACCGACGACGTGACTACGAGATCCGCGAGGCAGCGAATCGAGCGCGTGCCGACCAAGACCTTATGGACGCCCATGAGGTCGCCTACACAGGGGATGTCGCGGTTGGCGAGCATCTGCTGGAACGGACCCGGCAACGAATGGCAGAAGCCGAAACTCGGGAGAAAGAGGTACGGGAGGAGCTCGCCGCGCTACGCAGCGATGGATCCCGTCCCACCGCTCCATGGGTCGGTACGAGCAAGCCACGGAAGCCCTGGCGCCACGGCGTCGGTGTCCTGATCGCCCTGGCCGTCCTTGCCGGGGTGGAGGTCCCGATCCACTACGGCAGCTTCGAATATCTCCGTCACACCCCGACGATGACCTGGATTTTGGCGAGCACCGTGTCACTGGCCATGGTTCTCGGCCCGCACGGCGCCGGACACTGGGCACGACGCCGACACATTCCGGGAGGGCTACGGGTGCCCGTGATCGGTGCCACGGCGATCATCCTGCTTTGGCTGATCGCCGTCATCGGGCTCGCCCGATTTCGTCAAGTGACGCTGCTGAGCCCACAGAGCGAGGACGAGGGAACCGACTGGCTGGTCGAAAATGGCTTCGGGCCGGGCTGGGCGGTCGTGGTGTTCGCCGCCGTACTGCTGCTCAGCGGAGCGATCGCGATCATGCTCGGCTTCATGGGTGAACACCCGCACGTACAGGTGCTACGTGAGGCGATTGCCGATCGAGAACGCCTCGACAATGAAGTAGCCGGCGTCCTTCGCGACGTGCAGAGCCGGCGAAAGGCTCTCACCGGGATACCCGAACGTCGCCGGCGTCTCGAAGAGGCATGGGAGGATCGCCGGGTCGCGATCACCCAGATGTACGCGGACGCCGAGGCGGCATATCGGCATGCGGTAGCTCAAGCGATGCGAGATCCAGATCTCACCGATGCCGCTGGTGACCGCAGTCGGCATGGCGCCCACGACGTTCCACACCAGCGATGATCCGTAGGTGGTGGTTTAGCGACCGCGGTCACGCTGACACGCCCAATGTGTGTGATCACTGTGGAGTGGTCCTGCGGCTGTGCTCCGCCTGCCGGGGGGCTTGGCGAGGATCGGGCACCGCATGTGGTCACTGTGGTCTTGGGTGGCTCTGCCTGATCCATGGCCGTCACTGGTTTGCGTAACCAGGCGCCGGGCCGCTTCCAGCTCAGCGCGACCCCGGGGATGGCGAACATGCCTTTTAGTCCGATGGTCCTTCCGGATGTCAGTGGTCCAGTCTTTCCAGAAAGTCGAGCAGGGCCGCGTTCGTTTCGTCGGGACGTTCCTCGCCCACCCAGTGGCCGCAGTCGGGCAGCACGCGGCTCGCGTGCAGTTCCGGCACCGTCTTGGCCATCTGGCTGATGGCGTCCCTGCACCAAATGGTGACCGGGTCGCGTTCCCCGGCCACGTACATGCCGGGCACGCGCACCGGCTGGTGGGCGTACGGCGCAAGCAGCTCCCAATCCAGATCGAGACAGCGATACCAATTGAGCGCTCCGGTGAATCCGGTGTACTCGAGCTGCCGTGCGTAGAAATCAAAGACCTCTTCGGGGAGCCAGTCGGGCAGGACGTCCGGCGCGCTGAGAAAGCGATCGCGCCATTGTCCGCCCGGCGGGATGCAGGTGGCGGCGCCGCGCAAAACGCCGGCGATCGCTTCGTCGTCGAGCGCGGTGAGGTCGACACCGCGAAGCTCGGGCGGCAGCGGCGCCGACGCCGACAGGGAGTAATAGCCGTCGCGCAGCCAGCCCCTGACATCCTGTTCTATTTCTTTTTCCGCGCGGCCGGGTTCGGCGATGTAGTCCATATAGAACGTGAGGCCGGGGCCGGCGATCGCGCGGTGGATGTCGGTCGGGCGCTCCTCGCCGATGGGCAGGCCGGACCTCGATGTCAGCCCGGTCAGCGCCCGGCCGGGAAAGGGCACGCTCACCCCGGCCACCGCGCGGAAGACGTCGGGACGCGTCCAGGCCGCCGCCCACGCGACTTGGGCGCCCCAGTCGTGCCCGACGATCACTGCCGTCGACGCCCCCAGCGCCCGGACCACGCCGACGCAGTCGCCCACGAGTTCGGTGATGCGATAGTCGGCGATCCGCGCCGGCCGCGAGGACCGCCCATAACCGCGGCCCGACATGGCGACGGCCCGATAACCGGCGTCCCGCAGCGCCACGAGTTGATGTCGCCAGGAATACCACGACTCAGGGAAGCCGTGCAGAAGGAGCACGAGCGGACCCTCGCCGGCCGCGCAGATGTGGATGCGCTGCCCGCCTACGGCCAGCATGGACGAGTTGAAATCGCTTGGCTGAGGCTGAGTCATGACGCGCCTCAGGCCGGAATGGATCGTTCGACCATCAGGTGATCGAGATGACGCAAATGGCCGGCCGCGCCGTTTCGTTTCGCGATCGTGTAGAGCATGTGGGCGTCGAGCCACATCAAGAACTCGCCGTCTGCGTCGAAGTAGAGGTTGGAGCCGCGGCTGACGATGAACAGTTCCACCTCGGTCTCCGAATCCGGCTCGTGGATCACGCCGGAAGGCTCGTAGGCGTAACCGCCGGCGGTCAGCCGCCCTTCCTGATAGCTCCAGTTCCCGCTGATCGTGTATATCTCGACGGCGCCGAGGTGCAGGTGCATCGGGATCTGAACGCCCTCGGGAAAGCGCATGATGGTCGTCCAGCCGCCGGAGCCGAGATCGACATTGAGCAGCTTGAAGGCGGCGCCCGTACCGTCGGGGAAATCGGTCCACGGGATGGCGTCGGGCTGCAGCATCTGGGCGCCCGGCATCGGGACCGCCTTGACGGTCAGGTCCTGGTAGGGAACGCGGGAATGCGGGTCGCTCATGGTTCGGCGCTCCTTCCGTTGCTGCCGATGAGGCCGGCAGATATGGCCTTGTTGACGGCGTCGATCCGCGAAACCGCACCGAGTTTGGCGAAGATGTTGCACAGGTGGCGTTTGACCGTGCCCTCGGTGATGGACAGGTGCCCGGCGATCTGGCGGTTGCTCAGCGCCCGGGCGACCAACGCCAGCACCTCCCGTTCGCGAACGGAAAGCACCGGCGATGGATGATCGACGCCGTCATGGTGAGTCGGGTTTGGGTGAGTCGGGTCGCCGCCGCGGCGGGTCAGGGAAAGGACATGAATGACCTGAAGCCCCGGCTCGCCGTCCAGGGCTTCCCGTACCGCGTCGGGGCGGCGGGAATGATCCTGGACGACCACGACGCGAATGCGGCTGCGGTCGCCGGTCGCCGACATGGGGGGCATGCCGAATGCCGGCTCAGCCGAGACCGGCCAGCGCCTGGCGTACGGATCGGTCGCCGCCGCCGGTCACCTCGAACAGACGATCGTGGGTGGCGTCGGTGTCCAGGCAGGCGATGGCCACGGCCGCGACGTCCGCACGCGGGATCGAGCCCTCCTCGACTTGGTCTCCGACGATGATGCGATCGTCGGGCGGCGAGTCGGTGAGCCAGGGCGGCCGGATGACCGTCCAAGTCATGCCGGACGCGGCGAGGTGGTCGTCGGCCGCTCGCTTCGCTTCGCCGGTCTCCCGCAACATCGCGGGCAGCCGGCCGGGGTCGTCCGAGCCCCACATCGAAATCTGGATCCAGCGCCGCACGCCCGCGTTCTTCGCGGCGTCGATGGCCGCCTTGACGCCGTCCTGGTCGACGGCGCGCGCCTGACCGCCGCCGGTGCCGCGGGCGGCCGCGGCATTGATCACAACGTCCAGACCGGACAGGCTCGCCTCGGCGTCGGCCGCGCCGGCCTGAGTCAGGTCGAGCGTGCTGACCTCGGCTCCCGTGGCGCGGAGCCGATCCTCGTCCGCGCCGCGGCGGACGATCGCGCGTACGTCGTGGCCCGCGCCGATCAGCTGGTTGACGATGAGGCCACCGGTCCCGCCGGTCGCCCCGATAACCCCGATCTTCATGACATTCACCTCGTACAAGTCGCGAAAGGCGGGCGGTGCGGCTCAGCCGCCGCGGCGCGGACGCGGCGGCTGAGCGCGGCACCGGTTCCGGTTTCCTGGCAGGTTCAGCCGTGCCGGTTCCACCTGTGCCGCCGGTCGGTAGACCGGAGGCCCGGCGGTCCGGCTCAGCCGCGGCGGCGGGACGCCGAATCGACCCGCTCCCGCTCCTCGGCGGATTCGGCTGACGCCGTGTCCGCCGAGGTCGTCTCCTGATGGCCGGGCTGGTCTGGCTGCTCCGAGTCCTGGCCGAGGCCGTGCAGCCGTGCGCCGAGCATCCGGTACATGGCGATCGCGGAGACCGCGCAGATCGCGCCGACCGCCCAGAGCACGATGCGCAGACCTTCCGTGTAGCTCGTCGTCAGGAACGTCGTGAACTCGGGGCGGACGTCGCCGGCCGCCTGCCCGGCCGGGCCCTTGACGTCGCCGCTCGTCACGCTGTTGGCCAGCGCGCCGGCGTCGGTCGGCGCCCTGCCGGCGAACTGGTCGATGCCGGCGTTGATCTGGTTCTTGACCAGCCAGACCGTGGCCGCCAGCATGACCGCGACCGCGACCGCCTCGCTGGCCAGCCGGATCGTGTTGAACATGCCCACGGCCATGCCGACCCGGCTGGGCGCGACGGTGCTCACCGCGGCGCCGTCCATCAGCCCGTAGATCAGGCCGATGCCAAGACCGATCGTGACCAGCGGGCCGATCAGGTTGATCCAGGTGACGCCGGGCTCGACCACCGTGAGCCAGCCGCAGCCGATGCCGGCGATCACCAGGCTCACGGCGAGCACCAGCCGCATGGGCACGCCGGACGCCACCAGGCGGCCGGCTAGCAGCGGGCACACCAGGATCGGCGCGGTCAGCAGCAACATGGTGAGCCCGGCGGCCGAACTGGAGACCCCCGTCGCGCCGATCAGGAAGAACGGCAGCAGCACCATGACCCCGACGAAGCCGAACGAGACCGCCGTGGCCAGGAGGTTGACCGCGAGGAACCGGGCCTCCCGGAACAGCGACAGGTTGAACATCGGTTCGTCGGTGCGCTGCTCGGCGACGATGAAGGCCGCCAGCAGCACCATGGCTCCACCGAAGATCGCCAGCGTCTTGGTGTCAAGCCAGCCCCATTGCGGCCCCTCGACGATCGCCAGGGTGAAGAGGAACAGCGAGCCGGTGAAGGTCAGCGTGCCGGCCCGGTCCACCTTGGTCGCGGCGGGGTTTCTGGACTCCCTGACCAAGGCGAACCCGGGCAGTGAGACGACCACCAGGATCACCTGGGCAAAGAAGATCGACCGCCAGCCCAGCGAGTTGATGAGCAAGCCGGAGGTCGCGGGGCCCAGGGCGAGCCCGGCACCGATGGTGACGCCGATGAAGGCGAAGGCGCGGATTCGGGCCGGCCCCTGGAACATGTCGGCGAGCGCCGCCGCGCCGGCCGTCATGATCGCCGCGGCGGCGATCCCGCCGACCCCTCGCGCGACGTCGAGGACGTAGATGTTGAACGCGAGCGCGGCGACCAGCGACGAGACGCCGTACAGGATCGAGCCGAAGAGGAAGACCCGCTTGCGGCCGATGAGGTCCGCGATGGACCCCGCCGCCATCATCAAGCTGGCCGCGAAGACGTTGTAAGAGTTCACGACCCACTGCAGCGGAACGACTTCCGCCCGCAGGTCCTGCCCGATCGTCGGCAGCGCCACGGGCGGCGCGCTCAACCCGAGCGGAACGATCAGCACGGCCAGGCAGACCGCGAAGATCGTCAAGCCCGGGCGCGGCGGGGCCTGTGAACGGGTATCAGGAGAAGACATGTCTCCGGACTCCTTTTTGCTGCTTATCGAGAGGCCCATTCGGCGAGGGTCTGGAGGAACTTGTTGTCCGCCCAGCGCGCGTACATGAGGTCTTGGTGCGAGAGGTCGAAGTCCGAGTGCACCGTCGCCTCGCCGATCTTGGAGCTCGCCGCCACCCGTTTGGCGGCCTGACCGACGGTCCCGCCGGTCAACCCGGACTGGAAGGCGTACAGCGGCACGTCGATGTCGGTCGTATGCCTGATGGGCAGCCCGAGGTAATCGGTGATCTCCGACTGGGTGAAGTCGATGGTGGCCACGTAGTCCAACATCACGCGGTTCAGCGTGTACCAGACCCACGCGCCCGGCTCCGGCCCGGCGAAGGCCTCGGCCACGGCCGACAGCGAGGTCGGCCCGCCGTCGGCCCAGTCGCCATCGTCGGTCGGCAGGCCGGCGTGCACCGAGTACGACGGGTGCCGGTCGGCGGCGTCGAGCAGGCGGCCGAACAGACCCATGTTGGTCACCTGGCCGCTCGGCCGGACACCCTCGGGGAGGTGGGGGACCAGCGCCGAGACGCCGTGGGGGTCGGCCAGGGCGTGCAATGCGGTGAGCTGTAGCCAGATCGCCGCCGACTCCGGCAGGTCGCCGAGCCCGGTGGCTTCGCTCGTCGCGGTCTCGAAGACCGCACCCGATTGCTCGATCTGGGCTCGCCAGCCCTTGGCCGCCTCCAGCGTCAGGCCGAACTCCATGCCAGCGCCGCTGTAGGCGTCGTAGACGCCGCCGTCGGCCAGCACGAGCCCGGCCAGGTCGTCGTAGCCGGGCGCACCGTCGAAGTCCCACGCCGCGTAGTTCAGCACGGCGTTGGCGCCGACGGAGATGCCGCCGAGCACCACTTGACGGCGACCGCCATCGGCCGCCGCCCGGACGATCTCGCGAAGGTCGTGGACGAGAACCGCGAGGCCCCAGCCGGCGGCGGCCGCCGGGTCGGCAGGTGTGCGGTATCTCCCGCCGAGATAGTAGTCGGTCGCCTCCTGCGGGCCCTTGGCGAACCCGCTCAGGTCGGCCAGGTTCTGCTCGCGCCGGTCGACCGACCAGACCTGCAGGTCCGGCGCCGCCTCGGCGAGGTCGCGGCCGAAGGATCTGAGCGCGCCCGCGCCGCCCTCCCGGCCGCCGACCATCACCAGAACGCGGCTCGCGCCGACGTTGCCGATCTTGAGCACGTGGGGCGCTTGAGCTGCCGGCGCGCCGCCTACGGCTTCGTACCGCTCCAGCCACTCCGAGGATGAAGCGGCTCCATGGGTTGCCATGCTCACTCCTTCGGTTGGAGCTGATCAGGACTCAACTGTAGCGTGTCCAGATTTATATGCAACTATGGTGTAGCGGTTTCGCCAAGAATCGGGACAATCTATAGTGTTTTGTAGGTAGGGCTAAGCTGATGGAAGCGTCATGGAGCGGGAGGGTGATCAGGTGGCGGAGTCTTCGCAGCGCGAGCCGCTGAAGCTCCCGTTGCCGCTGGACGGCACATTGCGCATCGACCGGCCGTTGCGGGCCGATGCGGCGCGCACGATGCGCAAGATCCTCGAAGTCGCCGAAGAGGTGCTGAGCAAGGACCCGGCCGCCACGCTGGAGAAGATCGCGGCGGCGGCGGGGGTGGCCAGGACGACCGTCTATCGCCGCTTCGCGACCCGCGAGGCGCTCATCGACGCGATGTCGGAGGTGGCGATGAGGGAGGTCGAACAGGCCATCGACGAGGGACGTCCGGAAACCGCTCCTCCCATGGTCGCCTTCCACCAGATCACCGCGAACCTGATCGAGATCAAGAGCGGCTGGCGATTCACCATGAACCAGGCGCACGCGCTGCACGGCACCGCGGCCAAGATCCATGGGCGGATCTTCGACAAGTGCATGCGGCTCCTCGAACGGGCACAGGCGAGCGGTGCGATCCGCCCCGAGGTCGACCTGATCTGGGCGCGGAGCGCGTACCACGCGCTCATCGAGCAGGCCTTCCGCGAACGCGCCGAGACCGGCGGCGACCCGGACGCGCTCGCCGAGCGACTGATCGACACCTTGTTCAACGGAATCGGGCCCGGCCGGCCAAGTTAGCCGACCGGCCGGGCAGGCCCGTGACCTCCAGGCCCGGCCCCGTACGACCGGCGGCGCCGGCCGGGCGCCGCATCGGACATATGCCGTCCATGTGTCGAATGGTTTCAATAGGGCATCTCGGGGCGTGAACGATCTACTGAGGGGTGGGTGGGACCAATTCGTTTCTGTGTCTTGGGACCTCTCGAGGTCCATGCGGAAGAAGCGATGTTCACGATGCGCGGGCCCAAGCTGCAGCGACTGCTCGCTTTGCTCGTGGTCCGGGCCAACCGGATCGTCCCGGTCGAGACGCTGGTCGACGAGCTGTGGAGCGAGACTCCGCCGCGCACGGCGGTGCCGAGCGTGCGCACCCACGTCTACCACCTCCGCACCAGCGTGCGCGCCATCGGCGAGCTGCTGGTCACCGAGCCGAGCGGCTACATGCTGAAGGCCGATCCCGACTCGATCGACAGCGAGGTCTTCACTCGCCGGGTCAAGCACGCCAAGGAGCTGCTGGCCGGCGAGCGCGTCGAGGAGGCGTCGCGTACGCTCCGCGGCGCCCTCGCCATGTGGCGGGGGCAGCCGATGGCGAACGTCGACGCGGGACCGGTGCTGACCCGGCACGCCGTCCAGTTGCGGGAAGCCCGGCTCATCGCGCTCCAGCTGCGGATCGAGGCCGACATGTTGCTCGATCGGCACCGCGAACTGATCGGGGAGCTCAAGGAGATGGTCGCGACCGACCCGTACAACGAGTGGTTCCACGCCCGGCTGATCGACGCGCTCAACCGGTCGGGGCGGCGCCGCGAAGCGCTCGGCGTCTTCCAGTCCCTGCGCAGCAAGCTCAGCGACGAGTTGGGCGTCGAGCCGTCCGAAGAGGTACAGCGTGTGCACCAAGAGGTCCTCGACCCGTCGTAGTCACTCGGCCGGCACTTCAGCCGGCACTTCAGCCGGCACTTCGGCCGGCACCGAGACCTCCAGCCGCCGGCCGCCGACCTCAACGGCGACCACCCGCCGGCGCGGCGCCGCCGGCGGCGGCGGCGGCCCGGTCAGCGGCCGGGCATGCCGGACCGTTTTCC
>CALAED010000286.1 GCA_937891035.1 uncultured Thermomonosporaceae bacterium
GTTCATCGGCGCGGCTGACGGCTCTTGCCAACAACACTCCGGCCTGATCCCGCACCTCGCGACCCGTGACCGCTGCGGCCGGCCGGCCACCGCGCCGGCCGCACGGTCACGTCCGGGGTCGTGGATTGGGGGTCGTGGATTGGGCTCGTGGCGTGCGAGCTCAGGCGCTGACGCCGTGGTCGCGCAGGATGTCGTTGAGCGAGGCCTTGTCATGGCGCTCGCCCTCGGTGAGCCGCTTGATCACCAGGACGCAGGGCAGGCCGAAGGTCCCTCCGGCGAAGTCCTTCACGCGGGTGCCGCCGACCGCGACGCTCCACGCCGGCACGTGCCCGCGGCTGATCTCGTCGCCGGTCTGCGCGTCGATCACCGGGATCGACGGGTTCAAGATGGTGCCGGCGCCGATCACCGAACCCGTGCTCACTCGGGCACCATCGGTGATCATCGACCGGCTGCCGATCAGGCACTCGTCCTCAATGATCACCGGCTTGGCGTTCGGCGGCTCAAGCACCCCGCCGATGCCGACGCCGCCGGACAGGTGGACGTTCGTACCGATCTGGGCGCACGAGCCGACGGTCGCCCAGGTGTCGACCATCGTGCCGCTGCCGACGTACGCGCCGATGTTGACGAAGGACGGCATCAACACCACGCCCGGCGCCAGGTAGGACCCCCAGCGGGCGATCGCGCCCGGCACCACCCGCACGCCGTCGAGCCGGCTCTTGAGCGGGATCCTGTCGTTGTAGTGGAAGTCGCCCACCTGGGCACGAGCCATGCCGAGCACCTTGAAGCTGAGCAAAATCGCCCGCTTGGCCCGCTCGTCGACGACGACCTCGTCGGTGGCCCTGTCGACGAAAGCCACGCGGCTTTCGCCGGCGTCGATGCTGTCGACGGCGGCCACGATGACCGCGCGGGCCGCGGCGTCGTCCGGGCCGAGGTCGGCCCGGCGCTCCCAAAGCTCGTCGATGTCGGCCGAGATCGGACTGTTGAAGGCGTCGGTCATGGCCGTGAGCTTAGTGGTACTCGAGTGCCGGTACGGTCAACCCGTGGGCGGGTTCGGTTCAGCACGGACGCGGGTGACGGTGATCACGCTTGTGGCCGTCCTCGTGCTGGGCCTCGGGATGTTCGCGGCATACCGGTACGTGAAGCCCTACTTGCACGGCTCCGGCTGCCGGGCGGACACCGAGGTGCTCGACCTGGAGCAGGCGGCCAACGCGGCGACGATCGCGATCGTGGCGGCCGGCGAGAAGCTGCCCGAGCGGGCGCTCGTGATCGCCTACGCGACCGCGGAGCAGGAGTCGCACATCCGCAACCTGGAGTTCGGCGATCTCGACTCGGTGGGCCTGTTCCAGCAGCGCCCCTCGCAAGGATGGGGCGCGAAGGAACGGCTCATGGATCCGGTTTACGCATCGCGCCGGTTCTTCGCCGCCCTGGCCAAGGTGAAGGACTACCGGCGCCGGTCCGTGGCGGACGCGGCCCAGCGGGTACAGCGCAGCGCCGACGGCAGCGCCTACGCCCGGCACGTGACGATGGCCCAGACCCTCGCCGCCGCCTACATCGGCCGGCGGGCGATGGCCGTCCGCTGCTGGTTCACCCCCGGCAGACGCACCCAGGAACGCCGCGCGGCCGCGCTGCGCGAGTTGCGGCGCACGTTCGGACCCGGTGGGCCGCCGATCCGCGGCGACTTTGTCGCCGTCGGCTCGCCGCGCGAGGGGTGGATGGTGGCCGCCTGGGCGGTCTCCCACGCGCAGGCGTACGGCCTCACCGAGATCAGATACGCGGGCCGCCAATGGACGGCGGACAACGGCCACGCCGGCTGGACGAAAGACACCAAGGCCCCAGCCGACCGCGTCCTCATCAAATAGCCCTTGTCTCGGAGTCGACACCACAATTCGATGCCGATGCCAGGGCCCCGTCAGTCCGCTCCGCTCCCACAGACGCCGGAGGCGGTCGTCCTGTTCATGCGTCCCGACCTATGAGCCGGCGGGCCGGGGGATGAGGGTCGCTCAGGCGGCGTCGTCTTCGAGATGCCGCGTGGCCGCGCTAGTGCCTGGCAGCTCCTCACCGCGCAGCGGGATCGCGTCGGCCTCGGCGGGATCGATGCCGGCCAGCCTGCCGAACCCGGCGGCCTCGGCCAGATCGATCATCGACTCGTACGCCGTGCGGACCTGGAATTGCTCGCGCTCGGGCGGCAGCGAGCTCAGCTCGACCAGCAGCGAGGCGCTGCCCCTCAGCCCGTAGGCGTTGCGGGCGATGCCCCGGAATTCCCCGCCCGGATACTGCGACACGACCGCGCGGGCGTCGGTGAACGCGCCGTGCACTCGCACCGCGACCTGCTTGGAGGCGCGCACCGCTGTCGCCGAGACGTCCGGGTTGTTGGGCCAGAAGATCGACGTGGTGATCTCCCTGCCGTCGGGGAAGACATACCGGCCCTGCATGTGGTAGTCGACGACGATCGCGGGACGGAACGCGGCGTACGTACGCTGGACCGCGGCCGCCTCCGGCACCGGGTTGTCCTCCGGCGCGATCTCCGGGTTGTGGTACCGGTTGATGTCATAACCCTGGCCGACCTGGCCGAACTCGGGTTGCGCGTCGGGGTCGAAGTTGAATCGCCAGTTGCGCTCGTGCCCGTCCGGGTTGACCCGGACGAGGATGCCGAGGGTGATCTTGGAACGCAGTTGCCTGGCGGTCGCGCTGTCGCTCAGGGCGAGCGTGCGCAGCGCGTGGATCGCGGACTCGGTGCCGAGCGGCTCGTCTCCGTGCTGCTGAGTCACGTACAGCAGGCGGACCGGGCCGGTGCCCAAGGTGGCGAACCACAGCGGGCGGCCCTCGTTGGAGGTGCCGACGCTGCGCACGTCCACCCTGCCGTCGGCGGCGCGCTCGATCTGGGCGAGGGTGCGCGCCAGTTCGGCGTTGGTGTGCAGCCTGACTCCACCGTCGGACGATGAGGCGGCCGCCGGGGAGACGAGCGTGCTCGCGCCGATGGCGAGCGCCGCGATGCTGGTGAGGGTGAGTCGAACGAGGGGACGGATCACGTGGCGGGGAGATCTCACGACGTTTGGCCCTTTCGGCGCCGGCTACGGACGGCACCCCCGCGTGATGATTCTTATCCCGATATACGCCGTTCGTGAAGTACGAATTGGGTGACTTAGACGCCGAGGCCGCGGCCGATGATCTCCTTCATGATCTCGGTGGTGCCGCCGAAGATGGTCTGGATGCGGGCGTCCTGGTAGGCCTTGGCGATCGCGTACTCGGTCATGTAGCCGTATCCGCCGTGCAGTTGGACGCAGCGGTCGACCACCTTGACCAGCAGCTCGGTGTTCCACCACTTGAGCATGGCCGCCTCTTCGGCGCTCAGCCTGCCCTCGCTTTCGGCCATGACGCACCGGTCGGTGAACGGGCGGGCGACGGTCAGCTCGGTCTTCATCTCCGCGAGGGTGAAACGGTTGTGCTGGAACTTGCCGATCGGACGGCCGAATGCCGAGCGCGTCTTGCAGTACTCCAGCGTCAGCTCGAAGGCCGCCTCCGCCCCCGCCAACGCCGCCGCCCCGATCGCCAGCCGCTCCCTGGCGAGGTTGTGCATCAGGTAGACGAAACCCTGACCCTCCTCACCGAGCAGGTTGGCCGCCGGCACCCGAACGTTGTCGAAGAAAAGCTCGGCGGTGTCCTGCGCGTGCAGCCCCACCTTGTCGAGGTTGCGGCCCCGGTCGAACCCCTTCATGCCGCGCTCGACGACGAGCAGGCTGACGCCCTTGGCTCCCGCCTCCGGATCGGTCTTGGCGACCACGATGACCAGGTCGGCGAGGATGCCGTTGGAGATGAAGGTCTTGGACCCAGTCAAGATGTAGTCGTCGCCGTCTCTGACCGCGGTGGTCTTGATGCCCTGCAGGTCGGATCCGGCGGCCGGCTCCGACATCGCGATGGCGGTGATGATGTCGCCCGAGCAGTAGCCGGGCAGCCAGCGCCGCTTTTGCTCATCGGTGCACAGCCGGCGAAAGTACGCGCCGTTGATGTCGTTGTGCACCGCGAAGCCGGGGCCGTGCACCCCGGCCCTGGCGAGCTCCTCACCCAAGATCAGGTAGTAACGGTAGTCGGCGTTGCCCCCGCCGCCGTACTCCTCGTCGATGTCGATGCCGAGCAGGCCCTGCCGGCCGGCCGCCAGCCACACGTCGCGCGAGACGACGCCGTCCCTTTCCCACTGCTCGTGGAAGGGCCTGATCTCCTTGTCGATGAAGGACCGGACCATGTCGCGGAAGGCGATGTGCTCGTCGGTAAAGATCTCTCGCCGCACCACAGATCCCCTTCGGACGTACGGACCGGCCGGAGCTTGTAATTTAACACTTACGGTCCGGTCCACCGAATGCCGTTCGGCTACCAGTCGTACATGGTCCCGTCGCGCAGCCGGTTGACCGGCAGGTACTTCGGGTCGTACGGGTACTTCGCCGCCTGGTCCTCGTCGATGTCGACGCCGAGCCCGGGGACGTCGCCCGGGTGCATCAGCCCGTCGCTGAAGGAGTAGTGGTGCGGGAAGACGTCACCGGCCGGGTCGAGGTGGCTCATGTACTCCTGGATGCCGAAGTTCGGCACCGCCATGTCCACGTGCAGCGCGGCGGCGAGGCACACCGGCGACAGGTCGGTCGCGCCGTGCGAGCCGGTGCGCACCCCGTACAGCTCGGCCAGGCCGAACACGCGCCGCAGGTGGGTGATGCCACCGGTGTGCGAGACGGACGTACGGATGTAGTCGATCAGCCGTTCGGTGATCAGCTGCTGGCAGTCCCAGATCGAGTTGAAGACCTCGCCGACGGCGATCGGAGTCGTGGTGTGCTGGCGGATCAGCCGGAAGGCGGCCTGGTCCTCGGCCGGCGTCGGGTCCTCGATCCAGAACACCCGGTAGGGCTCAAGCGAACGGCCCAGCCGGCCCGCCTCGATCGGGGTCAGCCGGTGGTGGACGTCGTGCAGCAGCTGAAAGCCGAAGCCATAGCGGTCGCGCACGGCCCCCATCACGGTCGGGACGAAGTCGAGATAGGCGCCGGTGTCCCAGACGTCCTCGGCGGGGCGGACGCCGGCGGCGGGCTCGTAGGTCAGGCTCGAGCCGCTGCGGATGCCGTACGTCTTGTCCAGACCCGGCACGGCCGCCTGCACCCGCACCGCGCGGTAGCCGGCGTCGAGGAAGCGGGCGACGTCGTCGAGGGCCTCGGGGACGTCGCCGCCGCTGGCGTGCCCGTAGACCGTCACGCCGGCGCGGGCCGCCCCGCCCAGCAACTGGTAGACGGGCAGCCCGGCCACCTTGCCCTTGATGTCCCACAACGCGATGTCGACGGCGGCGATGGCCGTCATCGTGACCGGCCCGCGCCGCCAGTACGCGCCCTTGTAGAGGTAGTGCCAGGTGTCCTCGATGCGGTGCGCGTCGCGGCCGATCAGCAGCGGGCACACGTGCTCGCTCAGGTACGAGGCGACGGCGAGCTCGCGCCCGTTGAGCGTGGCGTCGCCCACGCCCGTCAGACCGTCCTCTGTAGTGATCTTGAGCGTCACGTAGTTGCGGCCGGGACAGGTCACGATGACCTTGGCATCGACGATCTTCACGGCATCACGCGGGTTCGGGAGCGGCTTGCGGGGTGAGCCGGCGGACGGCGGCGGCGGTGTCCTCGTCGGTGGCGGTGAAGGCCACGCGCACGTGCTGGCCGCCCTTGGCGCCGTAGAATTCGCCCGGCGCGACGCAGATGCCGAGCTCGGCGAGCCGGCCGACGGTGTCCCAGCAGGGCTCGTCGAGGGTCGCCCACAGATACAGCGCCGCCTCGGAGTGATCGATGCGGAAGCCGTAGGCGGTCAGCGCCTTGCGCAGGGCCGCCCGGCGCCGGGCGTAGCGGGCGCGCTGCTCGTCGGCGTGCGCGTCGTCGTCGAGCGCCGCGATCGCGGCCGCCTGCACCGGCCCGGGCACCATCATCCCGGCGTGCCTGCGGATCTCGAGCAGCCGCTTGACCACGGCCACGTCGCCGGTGACGAAGCCGGCCCGATAGCCGGCCAAGTTGGACCGCTTGGACAGCGAGTGCACGGCGAGCAGCCCCTCGTGCGAGCCCTCGCACACGTCGGGATGCAGGATCGAGATCGGCCGATCCTCCGGCGCGTTCGACCAGCCCAGCTCGATGTAGCACTCGTCGTTGACCAGCAGTACGCCGCGCTCGCGCGCCCACGCCACCGTCTTGCGCAGATGCTCGGCCGGCAGCACCTGCCCGGTCGGGTTGGACGGCGAGTTGAGCCAAACCAGCTTCGGCGTGATGGGGCCGAGGCCGAAGAGGCCGTCGGTGGCCAT
>CALAED010000287.1 GCA_937891035.1 uncultured Thermomonosporaceae bacterium
CGCGGAGCGGGCCCGCGTCGGGAACGGTGCCAGCGTGCTGGAGTATGTACGGGATCTGGAGCGGGCGTTCGCGATTCCGATCCTGCATGTCGCCGAGTTTCCGGGCCTGTCGGCCGCGCAGCTGCGCGGTGAGCTGGGCGCTTTCCATCCGCCGCAGGGGTATGTGCGGCTGAATCAGCATCCGCGGCTGCTGGCGGTTTGTGAGAAGGTCGCGGCCGAGACTCCGATCCGCCAGATGCCGGTGCATCATCGGTGATGGTGGCGCTCGAGTGAGGCGTCGTCTGCCGGAGCCCGGGAGGTGATCGGAATGCCTCGCCGCTCGTCTCATCCGGCGCAGCAGGACTCTCCGTTACGGCAGGCCAGGAGGTCCCGGAACTGGACGTTGGAGCGGGTGGTCGAGGAGTTCGATCTGCGTACTCCCGGCGGCCATTCGGGGGTTACGCCGAGCATGGTGTCGGGGTGGGAGCTGGGTCGGCACACCACCAGCATCGGGCACCGCGCGACATTGTGCGATATCTACCAGCAGCCACCGGATGTGCTGTTCGCCCACCAGGACGAAGGCCTGGCCGGGCGGGGAGGGTCGCCCCGGCTGCTGGCTGGGTTCGGGGACTTACAGCGGGAGATGCTCGCCACGGTTACCGGTGCCCGGGAATGCCTGGTGGTTATGGGCTCTCGGTCGCGCGACGGGAGGTACCTGGAGGCGATCGAGACGGTGCTGGCCGAACGGTCCTCGCTGGTTTATTACCGGGTTCTGTTCGGCCCGCCCCACCACCAGGTGCTCAAAGACCATCTGCTGGCTCTGCTGCGGCTGCGTGACCCGCATGATCGGAGCCTGGGCGTCAAGACGTTGCACCTGGGAATGGTGGAAGACACCACGGCCGCGCCGGAGCGGTTCTTTTGCGCCAGCGAGCAGATGGCGGTCGTCCCGATCCCGTCGCTGACCTCGCATGAGGCGTTCGACTCCGGCGTGGTGCTCGGTGCGGCCGCGTCAGCCCGGCTGCTGGATCACGGCCGGCAGGCCTACGCTGCCGCACGCCGGGTGGAGACCATCGAGGACGTCGCCGCGCTGGACGTGCTGCGGGAACGGAGTACACGGGTATGACACGCCACGACAACAGCGTCCTCGACGCCACCGGGCTGCTGCAGGCCGCCCACGCCGATCATGACGCGGTGGTGAAACTGACGCGGGAACTGGTGCGGATCCCCAGCCGCGGCGGCATCGACTCTTACGACCCGGTGCTGGACTACATGGCGTCCTGGCTGACCGAGCACGATCTGCCCTGCCGGCGACTGCCCGGGCCGGGTAGGTCGACGGTCGCGCTGGCCTGTGAGATCACCGGAGCCGGTCCCGGGCCGCGCTATGTGCTGGACGCTTGCCTGGACACCGCCCCGTTCGGAGACGAGAACGCCTGGACCTACCCGCCGACCTCCGGAGAGATCACCGGCGGATGGCTGCACGGGCGCGGATCATCCGACTCCAAAGCCGGAGCGGCGATCTTCGCCCACATCGCCGCCCGGCTCCAGCAAACGGCCGACCAGTGGTCGGGCGGCGTCGCGTTGCTGTTCGACGTTGACGAGCACACCGGCGCGTTCGGCGGCGCGAAGGCCTACTTCGAAGACGAGCCTGGCGCCCGAGTCGACGGGGTGATGATCGGCTACCCCGGCCTGGACCATCTCGTGATCGGTGGCCGCGGTGTCCTGCGCGCCCGCGTGCATGTCCACGGCGTCGCAGGCCATTCGGGAGCCAGCAAGACCACGCCGTCGGCGATCGCCAAAGCGGCCATGCTGATCTCCCGCCTGCACGACGCGCCGCTGCCCGGACCGGTCGGCCCGGACTTCCCGCTGCCGGCGAAACTGACCGTCACCGCGATCAACGGCGGTGAGGGGTACTCGACCGTCCCGGACCTGTGCACCTTCAACGTCGATGTCCGCCTCACACCGGCCCTGGGCGATCGGGCTGCGCTGGATCTGCTGCGCTCGGCCGCCGCCGACATCGATGCTGCCTGGCCGGGAACGCAGCCGACGCAGGTGGAGATCACGACCCGCTGGCCCTCGTTCGCGCTCGCTGAAGGGGAACCGCTGCGCGCCGCGCTGCTCAGCTCCGCTGCCGCCGCCGGGGTGAAGACGAGCGTGAAGGTCGCCGGGCCGTCCAACATCGGCAACTATCTGGCCGGACGCGGAATCCCGGCTACCGCCGGGTTCGGCGTCGACTACCGAGGCTTGCACGGCACCGACGAGCAGATAGCCCTGGAGACGATCCCACCCGTCCATGCCACCTACCACCGAGCATTGCTGACACTGCTGAACCCTTCCTGACCTGCGGCGAGGGACTTGGCGTCGACAACTCCTCGACAAGGGAACGACAACCGCGCGGCAGCCGGTGCGCTGGCCGGTGGCTGTCCGCCGGGTGATGGTTTTGCCTATCAGCCATCGCCCCGCCCGCGGAGGACACCGGTCATGGACACCTGCCCCGCTGACCTGACCATCGGATTCCCACGTGAGAGCGGTACCGAACGGCGCACCATCCTCACCCCCGCCCTCGCCCGGGCCTTGATCGGCGCCGGGTTCAGTATCGTCGCCGAACCCGGGATCGGGTCAAGGGTATTCATCGGCGACGAGGAGTACGCAGCGGTCGGCGTCCAACTCACCGAGCCCGGTCGAGTGTGGTCGGCGCCGCTGCTCCTTCGCTACAAGTCCCCCGACCCCGATGACCTTGAACGTCTGCGACCGGGACAGCACATCGCGGCGCTCTTTCACGCCGAAGGCGACATCGACCTGCTGACCGCGCTGCAAGTCTGCGGGGCGAGCGCATGGAGTTATGAGTTCGTCTCGGAGAACGGCCGCTTCCCGCTCGGGCGTCCAGGCGGCCAGATCGCCGGCGTCCAGGCCGTCCTGGCCGGGGCGCACGCCTTGCAGACTCCGGACGCGCGGGGTGTGCTACTGGCCGCCGTCGACGGGGCGGCGAAGGCGAACGTCGTGGTCATCGGCTCGGGCAACGTCGGTGCCGCCGCAGCGAAGACAGCCGCCTCGCTCGGGGCGAACGTGACGGTGCTGACCCGCGGCGAACCCTCACACGCGGACTACCTGCGACGGGCACCGGGCGGAGTGCGGGTCCAAGTCAACAGCCGCGAGACGCTGCTGGAGTGCCTGGCCGAGGCGGACCTGGTGATAGGGGCGATCCTGGTGTCCACCTACGATACCCCCGCCATGATCACCGAAGCGGATCTGGCCATGATGCGGCCGGGCTCAGTCATCGTCGACGCGACCTGCGGCTACGGGCCCGGATACCTGCCAACCGCAGGGCCGGTCCAGCCCCCCGGCGACCCACCGCACCAGACCGCCGGGGTGCTGCACGTGAAAGTGGACGTGCTTCCGGCGCTGGTCCCGGTCACCGCGACCGCTGCTTATGTCACCAACGCCACGCCGTACATGGAACGGCTCGCCAAGACCGCGCTGCTCGGCACCCCGGACACGGCAATCGAGGCAGCACGGATCGCCTGCGCCGGGCGTCTGGTGCATCCCGTCTTGGTCCAGCATGCCCGGATCTACGGGCTGCAGCCATGACCGGGACACCTGGGTACGCGGCGCGCGCCCGCCACTATGCGGCCGAGATCAGTGAGGTCCCGCAGCCGGAGTCGCTGGCCGAATTGCTGCGGCCCGGGCTGCGGGTCGCGGAGATGCCGAGCGGGACCGGACATTTCCTTGCGGTCTACACTGCCGCCGGCGCCGAGGTCGTCTTGATCGATGCCTGCTCGACCATGCTCGAAGCAGCCCGCCACCAGGCAGGACGCCTCGGAGCACAGCCCAGGCTGCTCTGCTCGCCGATCCAGGACCTCACCGCGCAGGCTGGCCCGTTCGATCTGATCGTCATGCCCAACGCCGCCCTGAACCAGCTGACGGCCGACACCGCGGCGGCCGACCTGCTCACCGCGGCGGCCCAGCCCTTGGAACCCGGCGGGCTGCTGCTGGCCCAGGTCCTGGACCCGGCCAAGGACCGCGCCTGCGGTTTCTACAACCCCGGTGTCAGCGACGGGGTCTGGCATGTCGACCGGGAATTCACCGATGAGGCCGGGCAGCGTCTCACCCGCCATCGCCGCCAACGCTGCCACCACGGGCTCGTCGGCATCGACTTCGAACTCCGCAGCCGCAGCGAAATCCGCTACCACCATCACGTCACACTGCGGCTCTCGACGGCCGGAGACCTGCAGGCGGCATTGACCATCGCCGGATTCACCAGCGTGACCTCCCGCCCCGGGACCGGTGGTCTGATCGAACTCCTCGCTATCCGCTCCCCCCGGAGCCCGCGATGACGCCGCGCACGATCGCCGACGCCGACCGCTACTGGGAGAACTACTACAGCAGCGAGTTCATTTTCGGGCTCGGCACCGAGCACATCCTGGCCACCCTCCAGCAACTCCCACCGGCGCAGACGTGGCTGGACCTGGGCTCGGGCTCCGAATCGCTGCTGTGGTCCATCGCGCTGGACGCCCGCCGGCTCATCGCCGTCGACCTGGATCACCACCGGCTGAACCTGCTCCGCGACTACGCCGCCGCCCGTACGCCCCGCGGCGCTTACCAGACCGTCCTGGACCTTTGCGGCCTGGGCCAGAGCGATTTCGCCCAGCGGTGCGGCAGCCTGGCCGTGACCGTGATCGCGGACTGCCTCATCGGTCGGCCGCTGCCGCTTCAGGCCGGCTGCGCCGACCTGATCACCCAGTTCGGGCTACTCGGCCTCGCCTCCGGACCCGACCAGTTCCGCGCCTCCTGGGCCGCATGCCACCACCCCCTCACCGCAGGCGGCTGGGTCGCCGGGGCGAACTGGAACGCCACCAACCGAACCGGCCGCGTCCGGCTCTCCGAAGAGCTCTACACCTGCGCGTTCGCCGGAAGCCGCATGACGCCTCTGCTCATCCGATGCGTCCCCATCGGCGCCGACCCCAACTTCGACTCGGTCTGGATCTACCTCGGGAGAAAAGCGTGACCCCCACCTCGGCCAGCCCCAGCGACCAACTGATCTTCGCGCCCGTCGGTATCGCCCACCTGACCGGCGACAACACCGACCTGGTCCGGGCGGCTGCGGCTGGACGCTCCCGCATCCGCATCACCACCGCCGCGCAGCTCAACGGGGTCCCGCACTTCGGCACGGTCGTCACCATGCTGACCGTGTTCGCCCTCGCCCAGCACACCGCCGAGGCCCTCGGTCTGCCCACCAGCATCATGTTCGACGCGCTGGAGAACGCCCCGGCCGAACACCTGGACATCGACGGCGACATCTACACCCGCAGCGTTGGCGACCTCATCGACACCGGCCACCTCGACCACGCCGAACGCGTTGGCGGGTTCGAACAGCTTCTCGCGTGGGCCAAACAACGGTCTGGCATCAGCTACGAGTTCCGGCCCTACGCCGTCTACCAGGGGTTGCGGCCGATCCGTGAATGCCTCCACCAGATCGCCTCCAATCTGGAGGAGTTCACGCCGATCGTCGCCCCCCGCGACGGGATCGCCCGGATCCGGCCCCGCTGCCCCGACTGCCGGCTCATGCAGAAATCCGCCAAAGACCTACGGATCACCGCACTGTCCGGCGCGGTCCGGCTCGACAGCCACTGCCCGCACCACGGCCGATACTCCGAGATGGTCCACATCGACGGCGGAGGCTGGTACGACGCCAACACTCCCGTCCGCTCCATCCAAAAGGGTTACCTGCTCGCCGCCGAGCGGGACCTCTACGACGCGTGCTCGGTCTCGGTCGACGGCGCCGACTGGGGCGGCTCCTGGCACGCAAGCGTCCTGGCACCCGCCCTGGCCCAGCTCGGAATCCCGCCCGCCGACTGGCCGGTGTCGATCTTCACACCGCTGATCACCGACAGAACCGGCGGGAAGCTTTCCAAGACCCTCTACGTCGCCCACGGCACCTACGCCGACCTGCCCGAACTGTTCCTCAACCTCGACGTCCTACTCGCTCAGCACGGCGAACAGATCCTCGAACTCATCTGGACCGAAGTCACCCGCTGGGCCACCGAACCCCGCCGACTGCACCGCACCTACACCATCGACTACATCACCGCGCTGCTCGACGCAGGACTCCCCACCGAACAGCTCCGCAGCGCCTGAGAGGCTAATCGATGATCCACGCCGTCTTCGACGTCGCCGAGTGCACCCATCCCGACGCCTCCTCCGAGCAGATCATGACCGCGATGCGGCACACCGCCGAAGCCCTCGGCTGCACCATCCGCGCCCAACTCATCGAACCCTTCCAACCACACGGAGCCACCTGCGTCCTCGTCCTCGCCGAATCCCACATCACCGT
>CALAED010000288.1 GCA_937891035.1 uncultured Thermomonosporaceae bacterium
GTGACCCCCGCCCGCCGGTCAAGGCCCAGCCGTGGCCACCGGCGGGTGATCGGTCCGCCCCCGTGCCGATCACCCGCCGGATCTATCTGCCGGACCGGGATCGCCCCGTCTCACCTGACTCACCTGAGCGCGGAGAGCACCCGCAGCCGTACGTCCCGCAGCGTGGTCACGTCGGTCAGCCGAGCGCCCTGGCCGTCCACGACGTAGAACACATCGACCGCCTCCGCGCCCAGCGTGTCCACTTGAGCCGTTCGCACCTGCAGACCGCACGCGCCCAGCGCCTGGCCGATCCGCCAGAGCAGACCGGGCCGATCGTGCGCCCGCACCTCGACGACGGTCGCGGTGTGGGACGCGTCGTCGACGATCGTCACCTTGGGCGGCGGAACCTCGACTCCCCGTCGTTCGCGCACCGACCTGGCCCGCCGTTCCAGCCGTTTGGCGACGTCCAGCCGATCGGCCAGCATGCGGCGCAGGTCGGCTTCGAGCGCGGCCGGATCGGGCGGGCTGCCGTACTCGGGCACCGCGGTGAACTCGATCACCGCGGTGTCCCCGTCGGCCGTTGAGATCCCCCGGGCCGTCCGGACCACGAGTCGATGCAGCGCGAGCACGCCCGCCGCGCGCCACAACAGGCCGGTACGGTCGGGCGCGACCACGGTGACGCGCAACGGTGAAGCGCCCGAGCCGGCGCCGGCCACGCGGGATCCCACCACCCGTACCGCACCGCCGCCATGCCTGGCCAGAGTGAGGTGGTCGGGATCGGGCGTCAAGACCTGGCGCGGCGTCTCCCCCGCGAGCAACGCGTCCGTACGCCGGGCCAGTTCGGCGACCAGGCCGGCCTTCCAGGACCCCCACGCGGCCGGTCCGGTGGCGTTCCCGTCCGCGATCGCCAGCGCGGCCAGCAGCTCGAGGACCTGACGGCTGCCGACGGCGGCGGCGACGGTCTGGATCGTCACCGGGTCGTCCAGGTCACGCCGCGTCGCGGTCTCCGGGAGCAGCAGATGATGGCGGACGAGCGCTTCGAGCACGTCCACGTCGCGTGCCGCGAAGCCCATCCGGCCGCCCAGGTCGCGGGCGACGACGGCACCGCTGCGAGAATGATCGCCCGGCCAGCCCTTGCCGATGTCGTGCAGCAGTCCGCCGACCAGCAGCAGGTCCGGCCTGGCCACCTCGCGAGTGAGCGCGGCGGCCTCGGCCGCGCACTCCACGAGGTGCCGGTCCACGGTGAACCGGTGCACCGGGTTGCGCTGCGGCCGGTTGCGCACCCGTTCCCAGTCGGGCAGCAGCCGTACGATCACACCCGCCTGGTCGAGCGCCTCCCACACGCCGATCGCCGACGGCCCGGCGCCGAGCAGTGAGATCAAGGCCTCGCGCGCCGCCGCCGGCCATGGGACTGGCAGCGGCCCGGAACGCTCGGCCAGCCGCTGTACGGTCGCCGGCGCCAGCGGCAGCCCGGCCTGCGCAGCGGCGGCCGCCGCCCGCAGCACGAGGGTGGGATCGTCGGCCCCGTCGGCCCCCCTGGCCAGCACGACCTCGCCGTCTTGCTCGACGACGCCGTCGGCGAGCGGGCGCCGTTCCGCGCGCCGCCGCCGCGGGGCGCAGAACCGGTCGACCTGCCGCCACAGTTGATCCGCCGCGAAGGTGATCTTGCGGGCCGCCTCGGCGACCGTGCGCAACAGCACGTCCGCGTCGAGGAGCCCGAGCTCGCGCGCCACGGCGTCCTGCTCTTGCAGCAGCAGACGATCGGCGGCCCGCCCGATCGTCACATGCAGGGCGTGTCTCGCGTCGAGCAACAGCCCGTACGCCTCGCGAACGCGCTCATCGGGGGCTGAGGCCACCCAGGACGCCGCGACCGCCTGCATGACGTGGACGTCGCGCAGCCCGCCGCGCGCGTCCTTGAGATCGGGTTCGAGCAGGAAGGCCAACTCGCCCTGCCGATCCCAGCGGGCGCGGGTCAGCTCGGCGAGGTCGGCCAGCCGGCGCCGCGCCTGCGTCCGCCAGTCCGCCAGCACGGCGGCGCGCAGCTCGTCGACGAGCGTAGGGTCGCCGGCCACCCGCCGGGCCGACAGCAGGCCGAGCATCGCCTTCAGGTCCGTCTGCGCGACGCTCCGGGCCTCCTGGAGGGTACGGACCGAATGGTCGAGCCGCGTCCCCGAGTCCCAGACCGGATACCAGACCCGGTCGGCCACCTCGCCCACGTCGGCGCGTCCGCGGTGCACGAGGACGAGGTCGAGGTCGCCACCGGGGGTCAGCTCGCGGCGGGCATGGCTGCCGACCGCGATCAGCGCCACATCGGGTTCGGCGCCGAGCAACTCGGTCAGCCAGCGGTCGAGCTCGCCGGCGCGGGCGGCGCGGGCGGCGGCGAACTCGGCGCGCGTCCGCGCGAACTCCCGGCCGGCCCGGCGCGGCGCCGCCGGATCGGCGCCACCGGCCTTGCTCTCATCCCCGGCGCCGGTGCCGGATCCCGGTTCGATCCCGGATCCCGGTTCGGGCCGACCGCCGGATTCGGTGCCCGTTCCCTGTCGCGCGCCGGTCACCGGGGCAGGCGGTATCTCGCGTTCAACGCCGCCGGCATGGAACGCGAGATACCGATCCGCTCTGCGTGGCAAGGCGGGCTCTCCCCAGGTCGCGTCGTTGTCCCGACCGGCTACAGCGCCTCGGCGCCGACCTCGCCGGTGCGGACCCGGACCACGGTGTCGACCGGGACCGCCCAGACCTTGCCATCGCCGATCTTGCCGGTCTGCGCCGCCTTGACGACGACGTCGATGACGTCGTCGACGTCATCGTCATCGACGAGCACCTCGACGCGCAGCTTGGGCACCAGGTCGACTTGGTACTCCGCGCCGCGGTAGACCTCGGTGTGACCCTTCTGCCGGCCGTAGCCGCTGGCCTCGCTGACCGTCAGCCCGCGCACGCCGAAGGCCTCAAGCGCCGCCTTGACGTCGTCGAGCTTGAACGGCTTGATAACCGCGGTGATCAGCTTCATGCCTCTGCCTCAACCTTCTGTCCGGGCTTGGACCGGTCGGCGCCACCTGCGGCGGCCGCCGTGGCGCTCGCGCTCGCGGCGACGGCCGCGGCGAGGGCGCCGGTGCCCGTGCTGGCCGAGGTCAGATCGTAGGAGGTCTCGGCGTGCTCGACCGCGTCGATGCCGGTGACCTCGACCTCTTCCTCGACCCTGAAGCCGATGGTCTTGTCGATGACCTTGCCGATGATGAACGCCATGACGAACGAGTATCCGCCGACCACGATCGGGCCGAGCACCTGCAGGCCCAGTTGCTTGAACCCGTCACCGTAGAACAGGCCCTGGCTTTGCTGGTCGAGGAACGGGTAGCGGGCGATGAAGCCGAGCGAGACGGCGCCGATCGCGCCGCCGACCAGGTGCACGCCGACCACGTCGAGCGAGTCGTCGAACCCCGCTTTGTACTTCAGGCCCACCGCGTACGAGCAGCCGGCGCCGGCCACGAAGCCGAGCACGATCGCCGCCCACGGGTCGATGAAGCCACAGGCCGGGGTGACGGCCACCAGTCCGGCGACGGCGCCGGAGGCGATGCCGAGCGAGGTCGGGGCCCCGTCCCTGAACTTCTCCACCAGGATCCAGGCACCGGCGGCGACGGCGGTGGCGATCTGGGTGTTCATGAAGGCGAGCGCCGTGGTGCCGTCGACACCGATCTCAGAACCCGCGTTGAACCCGAACCAGCCGAACCACAGAATCGCCGCGCCGAGCAGCACGAACGGCAGGTTGTGCGGCCGCATGGGCTCCTTGGGCCAGCCCTTGCGCCGGCCGAGCACGAACGCCAGCGCCAGCGCCGCCGCACCGGCGTTGACGTGCACGACCGTGCCGCCGGCGAAGTCCTCGATGCCGAGCGAGTTGAGCCACCCCGTGCCCCACACCCAGTGGGCGACGGGGAAGTAGACGAGCGTCGCCCACGCGGCCGAGAAGATCACCCAGCCGCCGAACTTGGCGCGATCGGCGATCGCGCCGCTGATCAGCGCGACGGTGATGATGGCGAACGTCAACTGAAAGGCCGAGTACACCAGGGTGGGAATGCTGGTGCCGTCGGCCGTGCCGGTGGGCCACGTCTTTTGCAGGATGCTCTGCAGCCCGATGGCGCTGCCGCCGCCGATGAACTTGTTGAGGAAGGAGTTGCCGTTGTCGGTGAAGGCGAGCGAGTGTCCATAGATGGTCCAGGCGACCGTGACCGTCACGATGCTGACGAACGACATCATCATCATGTTGAGTACGCTCTTGGCCCGGGTCATGCCCCCGTAAAAAAAGGCCAGGCCAGGTGTCATGAACAGGACGAGCGCTGTGGCCACGATCATCCAGGCGGTTGCCCCGGTATCGATCTTCATGTCGGAGAGAGCCCCCTCCTAGGCACGGAACGCGGATGTAAGACGGATTGCGTAAGAGGTTCCGGCCTGGTGGTTTCACCCGGGAGGCTCTCGTGTTTCGGCGGTGTGAAACTCGACGACGAAGTGTTTCGAGCGTGTTTCGGACCTTCAGTCGGATCTGTTGTCAGAGGCCATGGGCACCGGCTCGCGTTCTGGAGCCCCGAGGTCACCCATCTCCGATGATCGCGTCGACGAACGCCTCCGGCTCGAACGGCGCGAGGTCGTCGGGCCCCTCGCCCAGGCCGACCAGCTTGACCGGGACGCCCAGCTCGCGCTGTACGGCGACGACGATGCCGCCCTTGGCGGTGCCGTCGAGTTTGGTGAGCACGATGCCGGTGACGTCGACGACCTCGGCGAACACCTGGGCCTGGCGCATGCCGTTCTGCCCGGTCGTCGCGTCGAGGACGAGCAGCACCTCGTCCACCTCGGCCTGCTTTTCGATGACGCGCTTGACTTTGCCCAGCTCGTCCATGAGCCCGGTCTTGGTGTGCAGGCGGCCCGCCGTGTCGATGATGACGGCGTTGACCTTCTTGTCGATGCCGGCCCGGACCGCCTCGAAGGCGACGCTGGCCGGGTCGGCGCCCTCCTGCTTGCGGACGACCTCGGCGCCCACCCGGGCGCCCCAGGTGGCGAGCTGGTCCACGGCGGCGGCCCGGAAGGTGTCGGCGGCGCCGAGCAGCACACTGCGCCCGTCGCCGACGAGTACGCGGCCGAGCTTGCCGCAGGTCGTGGTCTTGCCGGTCCCGTTGACCCCGACCACCATGATCACGGCCGGCCGGTCGTCGTCTCGTTCGGTACGCAACGCGCGCGGCAGATCCGGGCCCACGTGCCTGAGCAGCTCTTCTTTGAGCAGTGCCTTGACCTCTTCAGGGGTGCGGCTGCGCAGCACCTTCACCTTGGTGCGCAGGTCCTCGACGATCTGTCTGGCCGGCCCCA
The DNA here is from genome assembly GCA_937891035.1 of uncultured Thermomonosporaceae bacterium. GTDB lineage: Bacteria > Actinomycetota > Actinomycetes > Streptosporangiales > Streptosporangiaceae > CALAED01. Next base: position 5,326 of record CALAED010000288.1, read on the forward strand.
CGCCGACATCAGCGCTGATCAAGGTGTCCTCGACCTCGTCCCAGACCTCATCGTCGAGTACGTCGCGCGACAACAGGGTCAGGACGCTCTTGCCGAGTGCGGTCTGCGAGCGGGCCAGCCGGGCACGCAGCCGTACCAGCCGGCCGGCGGACGGCGGCGGCAGCTCGATCTCCGGAGCCGGGGGCGCGGCCGGCGCCGTTGTCGTCGCGCCCGCCGCGGCCTGCGGCGTGGTGGTCGCCGACGGCTCTTCCGGCCGAGCTCTGGCGCGCCGGCGCGGCCGCAGCAGCAAGGCACCGCCGGCGAGGACGGCGAGGACGAGGACGACGATGGCGAGGATCACGTATTCCATAGCCCATCCAGTCTCGCAGACGCCGCACGGTGTCAGCCGCCTTCACCACCACGCCTTTAGGCTTGCCTAAACGTTTAGGCATAGCTAAGATGAGGCGAGTATCCGTTGGATCGGCAAACCGCGGCCACGCGGGAGAGGCATCCCATGGCACGTGGACGGCATGGGCACGCTGCCCAGCGACCCCCGTTCGACGTCGGCGACACGTCAGCCGGCGAACTGGCACCCGACGTGCTCAATGAGATCACGTGGTACATGCGCGAGCACAAGGTGAGCCGCGCCGACCTGGCCGGCGCCATGGGCGTCTCCACCGGCAGGGTGAGCCGGATCCTGTCCGGCGGCGAGACCCTCACGCCCCGCACCCTCTGCGGCGTGCTCACGGCCCTCGGCGCCCGCGTTGAGATCACGTTGCGCCCGGCAAACGAGCACGCACCCGCCTGAACGACCACTCGGCGCGGCCCTCGCTCGCGGCCTCGATCGCGCCCGGCGCGTCGCTCAGCGGCACGCCGCCACGCAGGCGTCGGCACAGGCTTCAAGTAGGCCCAGCAGCTCCGCCTCAGCCTCGGCCTCGCCCTCGGGAACCGAGCCGATCTGGGCGATGGCGAAGGCCACCTGCAAAGCGGCGTCGAACGGATACACCCGTTTGAGCAGCCCGGCCCGGTCGAGCAGCCATATCGTCGCCCGCACCCGCCACGGGCAGCGCGCGCGCTCCACGGCGGACTGGCGGGCGAGCAGGTACCTCGCCGTGCGCCGGGCGGCGGTGAGCTCCTGCCATACCTCGTGCGGCATACTACGAAGCGGCCGTGTCCCGTGCGCCTCGGTCGAGCCGGGCGCCGGCCGCCCGGTGGGCACGGGCGGCTCGTTCAGGGCCGCATCCGTGCACAGCACCACCAGACGGGCGCCCACGAGCCAGTCGGCTTCAGCGGTGCCGGCCAGCCGCGGAGCCAGGTCCACGAGGCGCTGCCGGCCCTCGTCGCTCACCCGGTCGTTGACGGCCCGGGCGGCGGCTGCCAGCACCGGTTGGACACAGCGGGGATGATCGCTCCATTCTTCCTCGTTGAGGAAGGACACGAGCTCCATCACGCAGGCCTCGTGACCGGCCGTCTTGTGCCGGCCCCTGGCGAGGCGGGGCATGGGGGGATGCGGGGGTTCTTGCATACAGTCTCCCGTATACTAAATTCTGCTATGACTCTTCCGCGTCCGATCCGTCCGGTCGAGCGCCCGCTGCCGCTGCGCCAGACCGTGTACGACGCATTGGTCGAGCTCATCGTGAGCGGGACCCTGCAGCCCGGCCAGCACCTCGTCGAGGCCGAGCTCGCCCGGCAGCTCGGCGTGAGCCGCCAGCCGATCCGCGAGTCGCTGCATCGCCTCCAGGCCGAGGGCTGGGTCGAGCTGCGCCCCGGGCAGGGCGCGTTCGTGCATACTCCGACCGAGCAGGAGGTCGATCAGCTCCTCGACGTCCGCGGCCTGCTCGAGGGCGAGGCGGCGCGGCTGGCCGCTGCCGCGGCGACGCCGGAGGACGTGGCGCGGCTGCGTGACCTTTGGCGCGAGGGCGTGGCCGCACTCGACGCCGATGACGACCCCGATCGGCTCGTCGCCGCCAACGCCGCCTTCCACGCCCAAGTGACCGCGTTGGCCGGCAACGTGGTGCTCGCTGAGCTGGCCGAGCTCGTGGACCGCCGGGTGCGCTGGTACTACGGCCGCGTGGTGAGCACCCGGGGTCACGAGTCGTG
>CALAED010000289.1 GCA_937891035.1 uncultured Thermomonosporaceae bacterium
GTGCTGCGCGGCGGATCGTGGGCCACCCATCCGCTCGCCTGCCGCGGTACGTTCCGGAACTGGGACTTCCCGATCAGGCGGCAGATCTTCGCCGGCTTCCGGTGCGCCCGCTCGCCCAAGGAGGCCGGCTGATGTGCCGCCATCTGGGCTACCTCGGCCGGCCCCGGACGCTGCACGAGCTGATCTACGCTCCTCCCTACTCGCTGGAGCACCAGTCGTACGCCCCGCGCATGTCGGCGACCTGCCTGGTCAACGCGGACGGCTATGGCGCCGGCTGGTATCCGGGGTCTGCCGGCGAGCAGGGCCATGCCAACGGGGCGGGCCCGGTGCGGTTCCGGCGGGCGCAGCCGATCTGGACCGACGTGTCGTTCGCCGAGGTGGCGCGGGTCATCACCACCCGGTGCCTCGTCGCGGCGGTCCGGTCGGCCACGACGGGGTTTCCGGTGGACGAGTCGTGCGCCCAGCCCTTCCGCGCCGGATCGATGCTGTTCAGCCACAACGGCCGGGTCGAGGACTTCGCCGGCGTGGAGGGAAAGCTGCGTGAGCTCGCCGGTGACGTGGCCACGATGCCCGACGCCCGAGCCGCGGTCGACTCAGCGCTGCTGTTCGCGCTGGCGGTGCGCGCCAGGCGGGCCGGAGCCGGGCTCGGCGCCGCACTGGTCGAGGTCGTGACGACCATGGCCGATCTGTCCCCGGGGCGGTACAACCTGCTCGCCGCCGACGGGGAGTCCGCGCTCGCCGCCACGCGGTGGGGCGAAACCCTGTACGTCCGCGAGTCCGGCGGTACGGCGGTGATCGCGTCCGAGCCCGACGACGACGAACCGGGCTGGCGCGAGGTGCCGGACCGGTCGCTGGTCACCGTCGCCCGCGCGGGCCCCGCCGGCGCCCCGGCCATCACCATCACCCCGATCGAGGAGACGCAGTGGAGCGCTACCTGACCCCCGACGAACTCGACAAGGCGCTGCGGCGCGACGTCGCGGACGGCCTGAGCGCGGTGCCCAAGTCGCTGCCGCCAAAGTGGTTCTACGACGAACGCGGCAGCACCCTGTTCGAGGAGATCACCCGGCTGCCCGAGTACTACCCGACCCGGCGGGAGCGGGCCATCCTCGTCGAGCGCGCCGCCGAGATCGCCGCCGTCACCGGCGCGGAGAGCCTGCTCGAGCTGGGCGCCGGATCGGGCGAGAAGACCCGGCTGCTGCTCGACGCGCTCGCCGGCACGCTGCACACGTACGTGCCGGTCGACGTCAGCGGCGACTTCCTGGCCGTGGCGACCAGGCAGATCGCCGCCGACTATCCGGATCTGGCCGTGCGCGCGGTGGTCGCCGACTACGAACGGCATCTGCATCTGCTGCCGACCGGCGGGCGGCGGCTGATCGCCTTTCTCGGCGGCACGATCGGCAACATGCCGTCCGCCGAGCGGATCGGCTTTCTCGGCGCCGTCCGCGCGTCGATGACGGAGGGAGCCTCACTGCTGCTGGGCGCCGACCTCGTCAAAGACGTGGATCGGCTGGTCGCGGCCTACGACGACGCGCAGGGGGTGACGGCCGAGTTCAACCGCAATGTGCTGCATGTGATCAACCGGGAGCTGGACGCCGACTTCGTGCCGGCGGCCTACGAGCACATCGCGCGCTGGGATCCGGCCCATGAGTGGATCGAGATGCGGCTGCGGGCGGCCGGCCGGCAGTCGGTCTCGATCGGCCGGCTCGACCTGCGGGTCGACTTCGCGGCCGGAGAGGAGATGCGTACCGAGATCTCGGCCAAGTTCCGCCGCGACGGTCTGATGCGCGAACTCGACGCGGCGGGCCTCGCGCTTGCGGAGTGGTGGACCGACCACGCCGGCGACTTCTCCCTGCTGCTGGCCAAGCCCCGGTGAACCAGCCTTTAGGGCTCGGCCAGGCCCAGCCGGCGCAGCTCGGCTACCAGGCGGGACGCCAGGTACCGGTGGCCGTCATCGTTGGGGTGCACGCCGTCACGCATGATGTACCGCTCCGCGTTGCCGGCCTGGCCGCCCCGGTCGCCGGTGATCCACTTCCCGCCGAGCGGGTCGATGAACGGGACCTTCACCGCGCGGGCGGCGACTTTGAGCGCGTCGCGGATCTCCAGAACCGAGGCGTCCGGGGCGCCGCTGCCCCACATCGGCCCGATGAGCACCAGCCGGCTGTCCGGCCACAGTTGCCGGATCTTGGCGAGCAGGCCTTCGGCCGCCGCGGCGACGGTGGCCGGGGCGTACGTCCGGTCGTTATGGCCGCCGGAGACGATGACCATGTCCGGCGACGGTCGCCACGCGAGCTGGCGCTCGAACAGCACGGCGAACGGCTCGTGGGTGGCTCCGGCGGCGACGAACCCGGTGCCGCCGAGGCCGCCGATGATCACCTGCCACCCGAGCTCGCGTGCGGTGGCGGCGGCGTAGGCGCTCTCGGGCGGGATCTTGAGCCCGCCGGTGGTGTAGCTGTCCCCGAGGAACATCACGATCGGCGCGCGAATGGGCGTCGCCGTCTCGGCCGGGGCGGGAGGCGCGGTCCGGCTGTGGGCGGGGCCGCACCCGCTCGCGCACGCACCCACCACAAGCACGGCTGCCGCGAGCCGGCGAATCCCCATACCACCACCTATTTCCGCGAGGCATGTCGGCGGCATCATAGCGGCCCCGGCGGCGTACCTTTCGCGTTTACCGGGAGGCCATTGGGCTGTCGTCGGCCGGTAACGTGATGAGGCCAGTGTGCCGGAGGTGACGGCTACGGTGCGGGAAACAGCGGGGGGAACGGCGCACGGAACGGTTCGGGGAACGGTGCACGGAACGGTTCGACGAACGGCGCGGCTCAGGGAATTGGACCTGCTGCGGTTCTTGGCCGCGGCCGCCGTCCTGGCCTACCACTTCACCGGTTTCGCCGGCGGGGGTCCCTGGCCGCAGGCCGCGCGCGAGGTCTTTCCCGGCGTCGGCTCCGTCACCGGGTTCGGCTATCTCGGCGTCGACCTGTTCTTCATGATCAGCGGGTTTGTGATCTTGATGAGCGTCTGGGGGCGGGGGACCGGGGAATTCGCCGTATCGCGCATCGTCCGGCTGCTGCCCGCGTACTGGATCAGCGTGCTGCTGGGTGCGGCGATCTTCGCCGTGTTCGGGCTCGGCAACGGACGCCCCGGCGTGGTGATCCCCAACCTGACGATGCTGCAGGGCGGCCTCGGCGTGCGCAACGTCGATCCCGTCTACTGGACGCTCTGGGTTGAGATGCACTTCTACGTGCTGATGGCAGTGCTGGCCGCGGTCGGGGTGACCTACCGAAACTGTGTCATTTTCATGGGCGGGTGGCTGTTCATCGGCCTCTATGCGAACGAGGCCGACAACAAGCTGCTCCAGGTGCTCTTCCTGCCGACCTGGAACTGCTACTTCATCTCCGGAATGGCGCTCTTCCTCATCTACCGGTTCGGGTCGAACCTCCTGCTGTGGGGGTTCGTCGCGGTCGGCTGGCTGATGGCGTTGCGCTGGGGCATCTGGCGCGCCGGAGACATCTTCCGCGAAGGGACGGACGGCCCGGCGGTGGTCCTGATCACCGGCATCTTCGCGGTGATGATCCTGGTCGCCGTGCGGCGGCTCGGCTGGCTGCGCTGGCGCGGATTCACCGTGCTCGGCGCGCTCACCTATCCGCTCTACCTCGTCCACCAGCAGCTCTCGTTCCCCATCCTGGACGCGATCTACCCGCGGCTGAACCGGTGGGTCGCGCTTGCCGTGATCACGGCGGCGTCGCTGGCGGTGGCGTTCGCGATCTATCGCTTTGCCGAACGGCCCGCGCAGGCCTGGCTCCGGCCCCGCCTGCGCGCCGCGCTCGACCGGATCCGTACGACCACCGAGCCGCCGCGCCGCGCCGCACCTGCGCGCGCCGTCCCCGCCGCCCCGGCCGCCGCGGCGCCGAAATCGGCGTCCGGGCAGGACGCGGGGGGCTCCGCGCCGGAACGTACGGTCCCCGCGCCGCGCGGCTCTGTCGGTGAGGCTGTCTAGAGTGGGCTGATGCCCACCCGGCGCAAGCGCGCGACCATCCGCGAGGTGGCCGAGGCGACCGGTCTATCACCGGCGGCCGTGTCCTACGCTCTGCGCGGCATCCAGACCTCAGAAGAGACCCAAGAGCGGGTGCGGCGCGCGGCGGCCGAGCTGGGCTATGAGGCGCATCCCATCGCCCGCGCCCTGGCCAGCGGACGCAGCGGCATGGTCGGGCTGTTGTGCGGGTCGCTTGAGGACTTTTGGCAGCAGTCGCTCGCCGTCGGGATCGGCCGGGCGCTGCTGGCCCGCGACCGTTACGCGATCATCTTGGACGCGGCGGGCGACCCCGAGCGTGAGCTCACCCTCGCCCAGCGGCTGCGCGACCAGCGCGTGGACGGCCTCATCGTGCAGCCGGTCGACCCGGCAGCGCCGCTGTGGGCCGAGTTGGCCGACGCCCTCCCGGTGGTGTCCATCGGCGACGGGCTGCGCGGCGGGCACGCCCACGGCGAGGTCGTCTTCGACAACAGGAGTGGGGTGACGCTCGCCCTCGAGCATCTGCACGCCCTCGGCCACCGGCGCGTCGCTGTGCTCACGCCCACCCGGGCCAGCACGCCGGACCGACCGGCCGACGTCTACGTCAACGCCGAGGCCGAACGGCTCGGCCTGGAGGTGTCCGTCGTCACCTCGCACCAAGCGCTGCCCGCCGCGACCACCACGGCGGCCGAGGTGCTCTCGAAGCGGCCCCGGCCGACCGCGGTGTTCTGCTTCACCGACTCGATCGCCTACGGCGTTTACGCGGCGACCCGCGAGCTCGGGCTCGCCGTGCCCGGCGACGTCTCGGTCGCCGGGTACGACAACCATCCGATGTCGGCGCTCCTCACGCCGCCGCTGACCAGTGTCGACTGGGACATCGAAGGCATCGTGCACGCCGCCGTGCGAGTGGTCGTTGGCGCCATCGAGGGCAAGCCCCGCAAGCGCCGCATCATGTGCGAGCCCAACCTGCGCCGGCGCGACTCGACCGGCCCGCCGGCTCCCGCCTAACCGAGGCCGGACTTCGACAGCCAGTCCTTGGCGACGACGTCGGGGTCCTTCTTGTCCACCGCGATCTGCCGCATCATGCCGAGCAGGTCCTGCGTGGTGAGCCTGGCCGACACCGCGTCGAGGGCCGCCCGCGCCGTGTTGTTCACGGCCGACTTGTAGACCAGCGGCGTGACGTTCTGGGCGCTGAAGACGTGTTCCGGGTCCTCAAGCACGACGAAGTTGTTCTCGGTGATCGTCGGGTCGGTCGTGAACAGGTCGGCCGCCTGGATCTTGTCGTCCTTGAGCAGCTTCACCAGACTGGCCTGGGCGTTGGCATCAAAGGGCTGGAACTTCTTGAACGTCAGCCCGTACTTCTTCTCGAGCCCGACCAGGCCCTGAGTGCGCGTCTTGAACTCCGAAGGCCCGCCGATGGTGAGGTCCTTGGCCACCGGCTTCAGGTCGGCGATCGACTTGAGGTTGTACTTCGTCGCGGTCTGCTGGTTGACCGTGACCGAGTCCTTGTCCTCGGCCCGCGCCGAGGCCAGCATCTCCAGCGTTGGCGGCAGCTTGGCCTTCAGCTCGGCGTTGATCTCCTCGCTGGTCACGGCCGTGCTGTTCTTGTCAACCGACGTGGTGAGCAGGGCGCCGTTGTATTCGGGCATCACGCTGATGGCGCCGGACTTGACCTGGTCGTAGTAGACCTCGCGCGAGCCGATGTTGAGCTTCTTGGTGACCTTCAGCCCCTTGGCCGTCAGCGCCTGCGCGTAGATCTCGGCAAGCAGCTGGCTTTCGGGGAAGTTGGCCGAGCCGACGACGAGGGTGCCCTGGCCGCCGCCGCCGCTCGGCTGGCCCAGCGGGTTGCCCGACGAATCGTCACCACCGCCGCATGCGGAAAGAGCGAGAGCGGCCACCATGCCGATGGCGGCGCCGCGAAGTGAGCGGATCATGGAGTGTCTTTCCTTCCGTGTGACACCGAGGGTTTTTCCTGGAGTTCAGGAGGTACGGGACAGGCCGCGCAGCCCTGGCGAGACGATCACCCGCCGGAGGCCGGCGAATCCGATCTGCACGGCGAGGGCGAGACCCACGACGAGCACCGAGCCGCCCACCACCGACGCGTAGTCCTGGCGCGCGAGCCCGTCGACGATGTAGCGCCCGAGCCCGCCGAGCCCGGCCACCGCCGCGATCGTCGCCGTCGCCACCACCTGGATCGCCGCGGTCCGCAGCCCCAGCAGGATCAGCGGCAGCGCGACGGGGGCCTCCACTCTCGTCAGCACCCGCCATCCGGTCATGCCCATGCCCTCGGCGGCGTCCTTCAAGTCGCCGTCCACCCCGCGAATGCCCTCATAGGTGTTCACCAAGATGGGCGGGATCGCCAGCGCGATCAGCGGCACGAGCACGGGGGTCAGCCCGATCGAGGTCACGGTGACCACGAGCAGCAACAGCCCGAGCGTGGGGATCGCGCGGGCCAGGTTGGCCACGCTCACGATCACGAGACCGCCGCGCCCGGTATGCCCCACCAGCAGCCCGAGCGCCAGCGCGACCACGGCCGCGATCAGCAGGGCGAGCGCGCAGTAGCCGAGATGCTGCAGGAACCGGTGCGGGATCCCGTCGTCGCCATGCCACTGCGCGCCGGCGGTGAGCCACCGCCACGCCTCGCGCACCTGATCGGCGAACACGTTCATAGTGCTCCCCGCTCGGGGCTCGGGAGGGACTTGTGGGCGGTCATGTCGTTCTCCCTCTGGCTCTGGCCCAGGGCGTGAGCAGGCGCTGGGCGGCGACGAGCGCGGCGTCGGAGGCGAGGGCGAGGACGACGATGAGGGCCGAGCCGATCACGATCGGGGTGGGGAAGTCGCGTGAGTAACCGTCGATGAACAGCTGCCCGAGACCGCCGTTGCCGATCAGCACGCCGACGCTGACCAGGCTGATCGAGGCGACCGTGGCCACCCGGGCGCCCGCGATGACCACCGGGACCGCGATCGGCAACTCGACTCTGACCAGCCGGCGCAGCCCGCTGAAACCCATCGCGGTGGCGGCCTGGCGGACCGGATCGGGCACCGAGCGCATGCCGTCCACGACGTTCGGCACGAGCACCGACAGCGTGAACAGCGTGAGCGGCAGCATGAGCGTCCAGTCGGAGAACAACCCGGTGTACGGGATGAACAGCATGAACAACGCGAGCGATGGGAGGGCGTACAGCACGTTCGCACCGGCCACCGTGGGCGGGTAGAGGGCCGGCCAACGCGCGCACAGCACGCCGAGCGGAATCGAGATGATCAGCCCGAGCAGCACCGGCACGAGCGCGAGCTTCAGGTGATGCGCGGACAGCGAGCCGAGCTCACCGGTGTGGTCGCCGATCCAATCCCACCTGACGAGCGGTTCGCCGTCATCGGCCAAGGCCGCGATCATGGAGATCACCCGGCGTCGGCGGG
>CALAED010000290.1 GCA_937891035.1 uncultured Thermomonosporaceae bacterium
ATGGTTGTCTAAACCAGTGCAACAACCAGTCCGCCACCGTCACCCGGCCGACCCGAAGGACCACGCAACCGCCTCAACGCATCCATCGCCGCCCTCCGCGACGAGAACCCACCCCGCCGCACCCGACGACGCCGACCCTCCAACCCGGCACCCAGCTCAAGCCGCAGATACCAACTCCCATGGCCCCGCTCCGACCCCAGCCGCGGGCAGGAACCGCCCACCGCCCGGGCGGTCTCCGGATCCTCACACCCACACCGCCGGTACACACCACCAGCACCCCGCCAAGGACCTCGCTGTTGATCCGCTCCTGACCCGGCACCGAGCGGTCCCGGAGATCGCCCGTTCCCGCCTGTCCAGCCGTGCCGTGCCATGCCGTGCCATGCCGTGCCGTGCCGTGCAGGCTACGGGCGCCCTCCCGTCTCCGGGCTCGATAGGCAGCAGGCCCGCCAACTTAGGACGCTCCCTATGCGACCTGGGTGTATTCGCGGAGGAGTCCGCCCAGCCGATCTCGTCGGAAAACACTGATGTCGGCGTCGACGGGTTCGGGTGATACCGCAGCACCAAGATCTCCGCCTGTTTGGAGGCATCCGACCGCGCCAGCAAAGCGAGCCAGCCGAGTAGGCGGACGAAGATCAGATACACCAGTCGTAGCGCCGAGCATCGATCCTGCTCATCGCAGGCATCGTCCGCCTGCCGAACAGGAAATTCCAGCTCACGCCCCTGGCCGAGTTTCCGGCACCGACACTATTCCAGGACCCGCTAGCGTCGCGGAGAGCCAGGTGGAAGCCGACGGCGCGCCCGTACGTTGTTCCTACGATGGCCTTTCCGGATTTCACTTCGCTCGAAGCGCTGCTGTCCACGGAACGCGTGCGGACGATCGAACGCATCGCGGCACTGACCCGTGACCGGCAGGGGCTCATCGACTCCGCCGCCGGTGTCGGCGTGGATGACGAACACGACCCGGAGGGCGCGACGATCGCGTTCGAGCGGTCACAGCTCGAGGCCTTCCTCGACCTGTCACGCCGACATCTCACCGACCTGGACCGGGCGCTCAGGCAAGTCAGCGTCGGCGACTACGGCATATGCGAGATCTGCGGCGAACCGATCGCCTCTGAGCGCTTGGCCGCACGCCCCACGGCTCGGGCCTGCATCACCTGCGCCTCCCGACAATAAGCCCTGGCATGGCGGGCTGGACCGACCCGCCGTTGCGCTTCAGGTCCGTTCGGCTTAAGTGTCTCCGCGAGGGCTTGATAGGCCTCCAGCTGATGCTGCAGCACCAAGATCTCCGCCTCTTTGGAAGCGTTCGACCGTGCCAGCAAAGCGAGCCAGCCCAGGAGACGGACGAAGACCAGATACACCAGTCGTAGCGCCACGAGCATCGATCCTGCTCGTCACAGACATAGTCGGCCTGCCGAACAGGAAACTCCAGATCACAGCCCCTGGCCGAGTTTCCGGCACCGACTCCTACCACTCCACATGATGGGCGATGTATTCCAGGCCGTAACGTTCGGTCGCCCCCAGTCCACCTCAGCACAGGTAACGCTGCCCCCTGGTAGTGGCGCGTGATCCGCTCGTGCCATTCGGTCTCGTCGACCCAGGGTCGGGGCAGTCGCGGGCCGCCCGGCCGCTGGCCAGGAACTCACAGATTGACGCGTGGTAGAAGGCGACCTTGTCGTCTCGCGTGTCTAGCAGCCACCGCAGCCTGCTCAGAACGTTGCGGACCAGCCGACGCCAGACCCGCACGCCGGAGAGCTGGCTCAGCTGAGGTCCGCGACGACACTGGAGTGTCATCTAGGCGAAGGGAAGGTCCGATTCGCCCTCCGGATCGTGCTCTGCTGGCGGCCTGCTGCACCGCTTAAGACCACATTTGGGCGAGCGTCGGGGCGATGGCTGGTAACGGAATGGGGTGGGCTTACCGCCCTTGATCCGAGGAGTATCTAGAGCATGGCTGAGGGGCAGGGTCGACTCGTCGCTGGGCGCTATCGCCTCGAATCACAGGTTGGCAGTGGGGGCATGGGCATTGTTTGGCGTGCCCGCGACGAGGTGCTCGATCGGGACGTCGCGGTCAAGGAGGTGCTGTCGCCTCCCGGCCTCGGCGAGGGCGAGCGGCGGACGCTCTATCAACGCGCCATGCGGGAGGCTCGCTCCGCCGCCCGGCTCTCCCATCCGGGCATCGTGACCGTACACGACGTCGTCGAGGAGGACGGGCGGCCGTGGGTGGTGATGGAGTTCGTCCACGCCCGCTCGCTGCAAGAGGTCCTCGACAGCGAGGGCCCGCTGCCACCGCGGCAGGTGGCGGACATTGGGCGGCAGGTGCTGCTGGCCCTCGGTACCGCGCATGCGGTCGGCATCTTGCACCGGGACGTCAAGCCGAGCAACGTCCTGCTCGCCGACGACGACCGGGTGGTGCTGACCGACTCGGCATCGCGGTGATCGAGGGCGAGGCGACGCTGACCCAGACCGGTGCGTTCATCGGCTCCCCGGCGTACATCGCCCCGGAACGGCTGCGCGGCAAGCGCGCCACCCCGGCGGCGGACCTGTGGGCACTCGGCGCGACGCTGTACACGGCCGTCGAGGGAAAGCCGCCGTTCCAGCGATCCGATGCGATGGCGGTGCTCGGTGCCGTGCTGACCGACGAGCCCGCGGTGCCGGAGAAGGCCGACGATCTGCTGCCGGTGATCGAGGGGCTGCTCCGCAAGGAACCTGATCGGCGGATGACGTCGACCGCCGCGATGCCGCTGCTCAGCGCGGTCGCGCAGCCGGCCTCCGACACCGATCCGGCCGCCACCCGCGCCGATGTACAGCCGCGCCGTACGGCCTCGCCGAGGCTGGCGGCGACCATCGGGGGGACGCGTCTCGCGCCGCAAACCGTCACTTCCTCGACCGGAGCCTTCGGCTATGTGGCCGCAGTGGTGATGGTGCTGGCGGCGGTCCTCGCCCTGGTGCTCGCCTCCGAGGACTTGTCCGGCGGCCTGGCCCACGGGGTCGATCTCGCGTTTCTGTGTCTCGGCGGCGTCATCGCGCTCACCCACGTGCCGCTCGCGACCGGCCTGTACGCCACGTTCCGGCGAGAACAGCCCTGGATCTGCCGCGCCACGTTGCTGTTGGGGCTGTTCGGTGCGGTCACACTGACCGCCGGCCTGATCGTGGGCGCCGCCGAGGCTGACACGTACGAACGGTGGACGTCGGACCCGCAGATCACCAAGGTGGGCGTGGCGGTGTGGGCGCTGCAGGCGGTCACTGGGGTGTGGCTTGCGTTCACTGGGGCGGGGTTGTGGCGGTCGAACAGGAGCGTCGCGGCGAGCGCGTACGGCGCGTTCGTGCTGTGGATCCTCGTGTTCGCCGCCCCGCTCGGGTCGGGCAGTCTGCTGACCATACTGCTCGTGCTGCTTCCGATCGTGTACGGGACCTGGGCGGTCGGCGTCGGCCGGCTGCTCAGCAGATAAGGTCACGGCTTCCAGGCGAAGCCGCCGGCGACAGGCGGCAAGTGGGGTGCACGGTGAGGTCGTCACCC
>CALAED010000291.1 GCA_937891035.1 uncultured Thermomonosporaceae bacterium
GCCGCGTGTGCTTGAGCTGACCACCGAGCTCGCCGATCCGCGGCTGACCGCCGCGCGCCGTGCCTTCCTCGCGAACGTGCTCGGCAGGACGTCGCGCACGGTCCGCGGCCGCGGCGTGGTGCCGATCCTGACCGGCGCGCGCCCCGGGCCGATTGACGGGGTAATACCAAGTCATGGACGTCCTGGGAATTGACATCGGCGGATCGGGGATCAAAGGCGCGCCGGTCGACCTGACCGCGGGGCGCTTCGCCCGCGACCGCGTGCGCATCGAAACGCCGCGGCCGGCGGCGCCCAAGGCCGTGGCCGACGTGGTGCGCACGGTCGTCGGGCACTTCGACTGGTCAGGACCGGTCGGCGTCACGTTCCCCGGAGTCGTCGCCGGTGGGATTGCCCGCAGCGCGGCCAACGTCGACAAGCGCTGGATCGGACTCGACGCGGACGCCTTGTTCACCGAGGCCACCGGCTGTCCCGTGACGGTCATGAACGACGCGGACGCGGCGGGCGTGGCCGAGATGACCTTCGGCGCGGGCAGGGACAGGGAGGGGGTGGTGCTGGTGCTGACCTTCGGCACGGGCATCGGCAGCGCGCTGTTCGTGGACGGCACGCTCGTTCCCAACACCGAACTCGGCCACCTGGAGCTCGGCGGAAAGGACGCCGAGCACCGCGCGTCCGCGCAGGTCCGCGAGGTCAAGGGGCTGAGCTGGGAGAAGTGGGCCGAGCGCGTGGAGGCCTACCTGCGCCACGTCGACGCGCTGTTCTCGCCGGGTCTGATCATCATCGGCGGCGGCGTGAGCAAGAAGTCGGACAAGTTCCTGCCGCTCATCGACGGGGTCACCGCCGAGGTGGTGCCCGCCGCGCTGCACAACGACGCCGGCATCATCGGCGCGGCGATGGCCGCCCCGGGCGATCAAGCCGGCTAGCGTGTCGGCAGCGCCCGGCGCAGCCATTGCTCCACCCCCGCGACGTGCACGGCGGCCCACGCTTTGGCGACGTCGGGCTGCCGGTCGGCGATGGCGTCGAGGATGGCCCGATGCTCGGCGTGCGTCCGTTCCCAAGCGTGCTCCTGGGTCAGCCCGCGCCAGATGCGCCCGCGCATGGTCGGCCCGGACAGGCTCTCCAACAGCGAGCACAGCACCGAGTTGCCGGACGCCTCGGCGATGCGGCGATGGAACTCGAGGTCGTTGGCGACCAGTTCCTCGGCCGACGACTCGGCCGTCACGAGGCCGAGGTGCGCCCGCAGCTCGGTCACCTCGGCGGCACCGATCCGCGTGGTCGCCAACGCCACCGCCTGCGGCTCGAGGAAGCGCCGAACCTCGAAGAACTCCAGGACGGTCGAGTCGTGGTGCACGTCGACCACGAAGCTCAGCGCGTCGAGCAGCAGCCGCGGTTCCAGGCTGGTCACGTACGTGCCGTCCCCCTGCCGTACGTGCAGCACGCGGATCAGCGACAACGCCCGGACGGCCTCGCGCAGCGAGTTGCGCGACAGGCCGAGCTGCGCCGCGAGATCGGCCTCTTTGGGCAGCCGGTCGCCGGGGCGCAGCCGTCCGGAAACGATCATCTCTTTGATCTTCTCGATCGCCTCATCCGTGACGGCCAATCCGGCCACCTCCCCGAAGATCGGATGTTTGCGCCTCAGTATGCCCGGGTGGCGGCCGGGCCCGGTCGCATGATCACGGTGGGGCCGCTGTGGCATGCTGGTGCGAAAGCGCTGACAAGCGTGGCGCTTCGCGACCCAGCGGCCCGTGACGGGAGGCGGAGCCGATGCTCGCCCAGCAGCGGCAGCAAACGATCGTCGACCTCGTCCGTCAGGACGGCGCGGTGCGCGTGAGCGAGCTGGTCCGCAGGTTCGGTGTCTCCGACATGACGATCCGCCGCGACCTCGAGTTGCTCGCCGATCGCGGCCTGGTGGTGAAGGTGCACGGCGGGGCCACGGCACCTGGTCCCGGCTCCACCGAAGAGCCGGGTTTTCTCGCCAAGTCGGTGGTCCAGCGGCGCGAAAAGGAGGCGATCGCGCACGGCGCCGCGGCCATGGTCCGGCCCGGCATGGCCATCGCGCTGTCGGCCGGCACCACCACGTGGACGCTGGCGCACCGGCTCATCCACACGCCCGACCTGACGATCGTCACCAACTCGCTGCGCGTCGCCGACGTCTTCCACCGGCTCGGCCGAAGCGATCAGACCGTCGTGCTGACCGGCGGGGTGCGCACCCCGTCCGACGCGCTGGTCGGTCCGGTCGCGGTAACAACGGTCCGCTCGCTCAACGTGGACCTGCTGATGCTCGGCGTGCACGGCATGAGCGCGCACGCGGGGTTCACCACGCCGAACCTCATGGAGGCCGAGACCAACCGTGCCCTGGTCGCGGCCGCCGGCCGCCTGGTCGTGCTCGCCGACGCCACCAAGTGGGGCATCGTCGGCATCAGCACCATCGCCCGGCTGGACGACGCCGACGCGCTCATCACCGACTCCGCCCTGGATCCGAGCGCGCGCCGGATCCTCGCCGACCGGGTCGGCGAACTCATCGTGACCGAGCCGCACGCCGCGGCCGACGCCGCCGAGGTGGCCGAAGCGGCGACGCCGCCGCGGGCCGAAGCCGGCTCCGGGCCGGCGAAGACGCCTTAGGGTCATCCGGTTCGACGTCCCCAAATCGCCCCTCTTGGGAGGAAACTGCGATTTGGGTCTTGACCGGCCCAGGCATCCGCCGGGCATCCTCGGCATGGCCCGCTCGTTGGATGTTTGGTCAGACGTTGGGTCAATTCTCGTTCGAGGTCAAGACGCGGACATCGGCTTGACGATTCGCCTCGCTGCTTCGTCCTGGCGCCGCCCGCCCGGCAACGGGGTTGTCGTATACGTCCGTGGGGAGGGAAAAATGGTGAACTGGGAGGAAATATGCCTGATATCGAGCTTAGTCACGCTGGTGGTGCGTTGCCGCTCAAGGTGACGACGGCGACCGAGGGCCCCGACGGTCTCGGCATCACCAGTCTGCTCAAGGAGACCGGGTACGTCACCCTCGATCCGGGCTTCGTGAACACCGCCTCCTGCGCCTCCGCGATCACCTACATCGACGGAGAGGCCGGGATCCTCCGCTACCGCGGCTACCCGATCGAAGAGCTGGCGGAACGTTCCTCCTTCCTCGAGGTGGCGTACCTGCTGATCTACGGTGAGCTGCCGACGGCGGCGCGGCTGAGCGACTTCATCGACCGCGTGCGGCACCACACCCTGCTGGACGAGAACTTCAAGGCCTTCTTCACCGGATTTCCCCGGGACGCGCACCCGATGGCGGTGTTGTCGTCGGCGGTGAGCGCGCTGTCGACGTTTTATCAAGACAGCCTCGATCCGTTCGACCCCGAGCAGGTCGACCTGTCCAGCATCCGGCTCATCGCCAAGCTGCCCACGATCGCGGCCTACGCCTACAAGACCTCCATCGGGCATCCGCTGCTGTACCCGGACAACTCCCTGGACTATGTGGAGAACTTCCTGCGGATGACCTTCGGCCTGCCGACGGAGCCGTACGAGGTGGATCCGGAGATCGTCCGCGTACTCGACATGTTGTTCATCCTGCACGCCGACCATGAGCAAAACTGCTCGACGTCGACGGTGCGGCTCGTCGGCTCCAGCCACGCGAACCTGTTCTCGTGCGTGTCCGCCGGGGTGGATGCCCTGCTCGGCCCGTTGCACGGCGGCGCCAACCAGGCGGTACTCGAGATGCTCGATCGCATCCACCAAAGCGACGATGACGTCAACGGCTTCGTCCGCCGGGTCAAGAACAAAGAGCCCGGCCTCAAGCTCATGGGGTTCGGCCACCGGGTCTATCGGCACTACGACCCGCGCGCCGCCGTGGTGAAGCAGGCGACGCGGCGGGTGCTCGACCGGCTGGGCAAGTCCGACCCGCTCCTCGACGTCGCGATGCAGTTGGAGGAGATCGCGCTCGCCGACGACTACTTCGTGGAGCGCAAGCTTTATCCGAACGTCGACTTCTACACCGGGGTGATCTATAAGGCGCTCGGCTTCCCCACCAACGCCTTCACCGTGCTGTTCGCCATCGGCAGGCTGCCCGGCTGGATCGCGCAGTGGCGGGAGATGATGACCGACCCCGATACCAAGATCGGCCGACCGCGCCAGGTGTACATCGGACCGGGGGCGCGCCACTACGTCCCCGCCGAAGAACGCGTCGAGAACTGACGGTCAGCCGACGGGACTAGGCTCGGGGTCATGCCCTGGTGGTTGCTAGGCGGGATCATCGCGCTGGTGGCGCTGATCGCTTCGTGGGCGCTGCTCGCGCTCCTGGCGCGCGCGCTCCCGCCCGGGCTGGCCCGCGACCTGGCCCGGTTCCTACCCGACTGCGTCATCGCGATCCGGCGGCTGCGCCGTGACCCCCGGGTGCCAAGACGGGCCAAGGTCGCTGTCGTGTTCGCCGCGCTGTGGGTGCTGTCACCGATCGACCTCATTCCGGAGTTCCTGCCGGTGATCGGCCCGCTCGACGACGTCATCGTCGTCGCGCTGGCCCTGTGCTATGCCGCGCGGCGGGTCCCCCGCGAGGCCATGCTCGAGGCGTGGCCCGGCGGACCTGAGATCATCGAGCGACTTGTCGGCGCGTCCGCGACCGCCGGCGCGGCCCACCTCGACCGGGGCGCCGGCGAGCCGTAGGCTCCGAAGGTGTGAGCGGAGACCTTCGTACGGCCGTCCGGCGGGCGCTTCCCGCGGCGCGGGCCGATCTCAAAGCACTGATCGAGATCCCATCGGTGAGCGCCGACCCGGGCGCGACCGCGGAGGTGAGCCGGTCCGCGGCCGCCACAGCCGAGTTGTTCCGCACGGTCGGCTCGCCCGAGGTCGACATCCTCGACGGCGTCGCGGGCGGGCGGCCCGCGGTGCTTGCCAGCTACCCGGCGCCGGCCGGGCGCCCGACGGTGTTGCTCTACGCCCACCACGACGTCCAGCCGACCGGCGATCCGGCGGCCTGGACGAGCCCGCCGTTCGCGCCGGTCGAGCGCGACGGACGCCTGTACGGCCGGGGCAGCGCCGATGACAAGGCGGGGATCGTCGCGCATCTGACGGCGCTGCGGGCGCACGGCGGGCGGCCCCCGGTGGGGGTGACGGTCTTCGTCGAGGGCGAAGAGGAGATCGGCTCGCCCACCCTCGATGCGTTCCTGGCGCGCTATGGCGACCGCTTGGCCGCCGACGTCATCGTGCTCGCCGACTCCGCCAACCACGAGATCGGCACGCCCACCCTCACGACGAGCCTGCGCGGCCTGGTCGACTGCGTGGTCGAGGTGCGCGCGCTCGAGCATTCGGTGCACTCGGGCATGTACGGCGGCCCGACCCCGGACGCGCTGACCGCGCTGTGCCGGCTGCTGGCGACGCTGCACGACGAGCGCGGCGACGTCGCCATCGCCGGGCTGGTCACCGCCGCACCCCCGGAGGTCGACTACGCAGCCGACCGCTTCCGCGCCGCGGCGTCCGTGCTTGACGGTGTCCAGCTCATCGGCACCGGCTCCATCACCGAGCGGCTGTGGACCAAGCCGGCGGTGACGGTGTTGGCGATCGACGCCGCCCGGGTGGCCGACGCGTCCAACACGCTCGCCGCCGCGGCGCGCGCCAAGGTAAGCCTGCGACTAGCGGCGGGCGACGAACCACAGCGGGCGATGCGGGCGCTGGCCGAGCACCTTCGCGCGCACGCGCCCTGGGGCGTCCATGTGACGGTGACCGACGGCGAGACCGGCCGGCCGTACGGCGTGGACACCCACGGGCCCATGTTCGACGCGGCGCGGCGTGCCTATGCCGAGGCCTACGGCGCCAAGATGGTGGAGACCGGGATCGGCGGCTCGATCCCGTTCATCGCCGCCTTCGCCGACGCCTACCCGGACGCGGCGATCCTCGTCACCAGCGCGGGCGCCGACCCGGGCTGTCGCGCGCACGGCGCCGACGAGAGCCTGCACCTCGGCGACTTCGAACGCGCGTGCCTCGCCGAGGCGCTGCTGCTCGCCGAACTCGCGGGGGCCTAGCGGGGCGGCCGGGCACCGGCGGCCGCCGCGTCAGTGCCGCTCAGCGCCGCGACGGCCGCGACGGCACGGGCGGCGCGGACACGTTCCGGACCTGGCGCGTACGTCTACGCCGTGCCCGGCGCATTCGTCGCTCCTCATCCTCGGCGAGCACTTCTTCATGGGTGTCGATGAACAGGTCGACGAACAGGGGGTGCATCCGTGCCCTCCCGGGCTCGGGCCGATCCGCTCGGCCGGTTCTTGCATCCTCGCGCTAGGTTTGTCACCCGCACATCCGTGAATATCCCTATTCGACCCCTAAACCGGTGTCGAGAGGTATCTCCGAGAGGCCGGGTCGGTTGCACGCGGATCCGCCGGCGGTAGACGGCACTTCGCCGGGTCCACCATGATGCGTCCGTGATCGATGGCAGGGATGGGCGGACGGGAATCCGGCGCGCGATGTCGCTTGGCCTCGGCACCGCGCTCTGCGCGCTCTGCCTGTCGTGCGCGCGTCAGCCGACGAGCGTGGCGCCGCCGATCGCCCCGGCGGGCACGTCCGCGACGCCGGAAAGCGCGCCCCGCTCCGCACCGGTACCGAGCCCCTCGGCGCCGGTGGCATCGCTGACCGCCGCCGCGGGCCGGCCGCTGTGGACCCGGGACGGGCAGCCGGGCGATCGGGCGGTCACGGCCGGCGACGCCGTCATCGCGCTCGAGGCGACGACGACGCCGGCGGGGACGCGGTACCGGCTGGTCGTGCTGGCCGCGGCGAACGGAGCGATCCGGGCCACGCGGCGTCTCGAGGGCGGCGACGGCCGGACCCCGCCGCCGGGACCGCTGGCGGCGAAGGCGTATCGCCGCGCTCCCGTGGCCGCCTTGTCGCTGCCCGACCGGTCGGCGCCGTCCGCGACGATCGAAGAGGCCTACAGCCCGGCCGGACGCCGGGTGTGGCGATCGCCGCGCGCGGGCCTTCGGCTCTTCGGCGACGAGGGCCGGTACACCACCTCTGATGGCCATACGAAGCCGGAGATCGCCGGCCCGCCCACCCCGATCCAGCATCTCCACAGCCTCACCGGCGCGGAGGTCGCCACCTTCGGCTCGGCGAACGGCGATCGGGTGACCTTCGTCCATGGCGGTGCGGCCGTCGTCACCCGCGGGCAGAGCTTCCGGGTCGCGGCCGTCACCGGAAACAAGCGCACCTTGTGGTCGTCGTCGCGGGCGGCGCCGGACGGCTACCCGAACCCGACGCCGGTCTCCGTGCTCGGCGGCCGGCTGCTGGTGCAGTGGTCCGACACGGCCGCGCACCACCTGCTCGCGCTGCACGACCTCGCCACCGGCGAGCGCATCTGGCAGAGCCGGAATCTGCCGGGTGCGGTGACCCAAGGGGCCGTCGTGGCGGACGCCGCCGGCGACATCGCGGTGATCGGCTCGGACGGCACCGGTCCCACCCTCGGCGTCAACGTCCGTACAGGAAAGATCGAGTGGAGCATCGCGAGCCGGCAAAACGTCCGCCCGGTGGCCGGCGCGCCCGGCCGCGTGTACGGGGCCAGCGGGGACACGGCGCTGGCCATCGACGCACGCACGGGCCGGATCACGACGCTCGGCACGCACGTGGAGATCATTGGCACGGCCGGGGACGGCGTGCTCGTCGTGCGCGGCGCCACCAGCCCGGCGGCCGGACGGCTCTGGGCGCTCCGCCCGAGCGCCGCTGGGCCGTGACGGGTGTCGGCGTTACATCGAATCGCCCGCGACGGCCCCGTCAACGTGGTAAGAAAAGTGCACCGTACGCGGGTCGCGACGGGCTCGCCCCGGTGGAAGCCCGTCACGCCCTCCCCGCATGTTCCTCTACCACCGAGAGTGCCCGTCCCCGGCGTCCCGCGATAGGGACTTTCGTCCTTACGACGCGGGCGTGGCGCGCCGCGTACCAGCGCAGGCATCGCCTCCACCGTGGCCGTCCGGCGCAAGTCCTCGAAGTAGGGACCTTCGTCCCTGCTTGGCCATCGGCTTTATCCGCGACGGTAGAGCGGTGAATGTCGATTCGGCAGGGCTCGAGGTCCTCTCCCCCCATGACTGCCTCGCCTTGGCGAGGACCATGCCGATCGGGCGGATCGTGTTCACCGATCAGGCGCTGCCCGCGGTGCAGCCGGTCAACTTCCTCCTCGAGGACGGCTGCGTCATCATCCGCACCGGCGAAGGCACCAAGCTCGCCGCGGCGATCCGCGACACGATCGTGGCTTTCGAGATCGACGACTACGACGCGCGCACCGAGTCGGGCTGGTCGGTCACCCTCGTGGGCCGCGCGGAGTCGGTCGTCGACGTGGCCGAGTCCGCGCGACTGGCCCGGCTGCCGCTGCGGACCTGGGCGCCCGGCAACCGGGACCGCTTCGTCCGCATCAAACCCGAGTACATCAGCGGCCGCCGGATCCTCATCGAGGACGGGCCGAACGATGCCGAGCCCGATGGAGACGCCGCCGCCGAGGACACCCGGTTCGCCGTCGATCAAGGTCTAGGAGGGCGCCGCCCGCGACCGGTCAAGCCACGCCCGACAGCGCCGCACGCAGGTCGTGGGCGCGCGCGTCGGTCAGGCCGCCCTCCCGGAGCCGCTGATCGATCTTGACGCGCAACTGGCCGACGCGACCGTCGAGGTCGGGGACTGACTCCCCGGCGCTCAGCCGATCCCGCAACGCCGAAATCAGGTTGTTGAAGTCGAGGGCGACGTCGGGCCGGATCTGTCCGGCGGCGGCGCCCTCATCGATGCTGCGTCGCATCTTGGCCAGAGCCTCGAGCGCGTCCGCGGTCGTCGTCACGGACGCCGAGGGGGTCACGGTCGGGACCGCCGGCGCCGCACCGGCGGCGGTGGGCGCCGCGCTGGCCGGCGCCGAGGTGGCCACGGGCGGATGATCCGCGCCCCTGGTCGCCATGACGACGACGACCGCGATGGCGAGCGCAGCGGCCCCGCCGACAGCGACGGCGAGCGACCGGCGCCGCAGCGGTTCGGGGGGATCGACCAGCACCGAGGTACGCGCCCGAGTTCGCGGCGCGCCCGGCCGGGCGGGCGGCGGCTCGGGGAGCGGGCCGCCGGGCGGCTCGGCGAGCGCGGCGGCGACCTCGGCCGAGGTGGGCCGGGCGGACGGATCGGCGGCGAGACAGCGCGCCCCGAGGCTGGCGACGCCGGCGAGCGTGTCCGGCGGGAACGGCGGCGGCGCCGTGCGCTCGTCGTCCTCCTCAAACGGGCGCCGCCCGGTCAGCGCCTCGAACAACACGACGCCGAGTGCGAACACATCGGCCGCCGCCGTCACCGGACCGTGCGTGAGCTGCTCGGGCGCGAGGTAGGCCGGAGTGCCGAAGGCCGGGCCCGTCTCGCCCCGTACCGCGACGCCGAAGTCGAGGACCTTCACCCCGCCGCCACCGGTGAGGAAGACGTTGGCCGGCTTGACGTCGCGATGGACCAGCCTCGCTTCGTGGGCCGCGGCCAAAGCCGCCGCGATCTGCCCGCACACGGCCGCCGCCTCGTCCCGCCCTAGCGGCCTGCGGCCCAACCGGTCGGCCAGCGTCTCGCCGACGAGCAACTCCATGACGATATAGGGCGTGCCGTGCTCTTCGCCGTAATCGTGCAC
>CALAED010000292.1 GCA_937891035.1 uncultured Thermomonosporaceae bacterium
CACCGTATCGGTGCGGAATCGATGCAGCTTCTCCTCTTCCCGCCACAATGTCCCGAGCCGGTCAACGGCCTCCTTGAGATCGAACCCGCGCTCGCGCATATGTAAAGCGGTGAGCGCGTGCAGATGATGTTCTTCGGTGGGCGATACATAGGGCGGCAGTTGGTGCTCGTCGCCGACCAGGATCCACCGGCGGGCGCTGCGGGCGCCGATGAGGAACTGACTGTCGACGACTCGGCTCGCCTCGTCGACGATGAGCGTGTCGAAGTCGCTGTCGCGGATGCTGCTGTCCCCCCCAAAACCCGTGGTGGTGCAGCACACGAGGTTGACCGCCTGCTTCAGGTCCCCGGTCATGCTCTCGATTAGTCGAGTCCGCTCTGCTGGGGAGTCCTCATCGGCCAAGCCGCTGATGTCGAACCAACGGCGCTCCAACCCGATGTACTTCGTCAGGCGTTCGGCTCGCGCCCACAGCTTCTCGCCGCGGTCGTGCAGCTCAGCGTCGGACAGATCGGTCGGCTCGAGTGGCCCGGCCGGCCCGGACAGGGCACCGCCAAGCAGGGAACGCAGCCGTTCGCCCGCCGCGACCAGGTCTTCATGTGTTTGCGCCACCTGGCGGTTGGCGCCGGCGCAGGCCTCTTCGTAGTAGTGCCGGCGGTTGCGCCGTTCCTCCGTCGCCGCGTCATGGCGGCGGGTCGCCTCGCTGTGCCGGCCACCCGCTTCCGCGGCCGCCATGTCGGCGGCGCGCAACGCCGCGACGGCGTCCCGATGCGCGCGGGCGTGCTCGGCGATCGGCCCGGCACGGAACAGCCGGGCGAACCGCTGACTCAGGGTGGCGTTTTCGCGTACGGAGGCCAGCGTCGCGGCGGCCTGGTCCGCGTTACGGCGCGCCGCGAACAGCCGAGACTGCGTGTACCGCACCGCCCGCCGGGCGTTGTGGAGTTCGGTTTCCAGCCGGGCGACCATCCCATCGGCCTGCGCCTGCCACGCCCTGAATTCCGATGTTGTGGCGTCACGGCGCGCCTGAGCCTGGGCCAGGAACCGGCGCGTCTCGATGACACCGAGATGGGTCTCGCGCTCGACGCCGAGCCGCTGGATCTCCGCTCGCCAGCGGGCCTGCCTGGAGCCGTCGGGACGCCGTGCCCGTTCGACGAAGTCCTGCACGATGTTTTGGGGGAGGTAGCGCCGGACCGTGTCGTGCACCTTGGAATCGTCGTAGGTGCTGCGCATCGCGAGCACGCCGTCGGCGTCTCCGACCCGTCGCAGCGCTTCGTCCACGGCGACGTGCATGGGAGCCAGCAGCAGAACCCGTTCGCCACGTGTGACCAGCTGGCGGATGATCTCCGCGATGACGGTGGTCTTGCCGGTGCCTGGCGGTCCCTGAATGAAGAAGGCGTACGGCGCGGCCACGGCGCCGGCCACCGCGGCCCGCTGCTCCTTGTTGAGATCGGGATTGAAGTAGGACAGTTCCGGCGGGCGTCCAGCCACCGTCGGCAGCGTTCCCGGCAGGCACAGCATGCGGGCCAGCGCCTCCCACTCGCCCTCCACCTGCTCGTTGAGGAACTGTTGCAGCGCCCTGCTCTCTCGCCGCAGGGAGAAGCGCGGCGTGAAGGTCAGCCGTACCCGTAAGCCGACCAGAATCTCACCGGTCTCCGGCGGCGCGAAGTACAGCAGGCCGTCGTCGGCCGAGACGAGCTCCAGCCGCCGGGTCCGGCCGGCACCGGTCATCTCCACCGTCTCACCGACCGGAAACTCGCCCTGTTGCCCGTGGGTCTCGACGCAGATCAGCCGGCGGTCCTGCTCAACTGCCGCGACCGAGTCGATCACTATGCCATGCGCCGACGCGCCACCTTCCACTTCGCTGCGCTGCTCAAACAACTCGATCATCAGCTGAAGCGCCGAGTACTGCCGCCGTACCCTCGCATGCAGCTCACCTCGATCGCCGCGGCCCCGGGGAGCGTGGCCGACCAGCCGCTCGGCGCGTTGCCGGGCGGCGTTGCGGCGCCTCGCCTGATCCACGGCCCGCCTCGCCTGCTCATGGATCTCATCGATGTCGGCGAACTCTTGCTCGTACCCGAGGTGAAAGCTGACCTTCGCGTGAGCCGCCTCGCCTTGCCGCAAGAGCCGATCGCTCCGCTTGACAGACTGGAGCATCGCCAGCGGCCCGCCGGTCTCCTCTTCGGGCACTGACCGAACGAACATGTCCAGCCGGCCGCCCATCAGCTTGTAGTAGGGCTGGCCATCGCGCCCGGTCAGCCGATGGCTGACGAACCCGCCTTCCAGATCGGTGCGCACATCCTCCAGGGACAGCCCGGCTTCGGCCAGGCGCGCCGGTAGCCCCATGCGATAGGTAAGCGGGAGCGGCACCGGCGTCTGCGTGAAGGCATCGGGCTCGAGCGCCTGCGACAGTTCGTCGATCCAGTTTTGTGGTGTCTCCAGCACGGCGTTCCTCGGTGGTCTGTCAAAGGTTCGTGCGTACGAACCTGAGTCGCTGGCAAAGGACGTCGATATCACCGTCCACGCGCTGAACCTTCCAGTACGCGCGCAGTATCGAACGAGCCTTTGCTTCCAGCACGGTGCTCTTGTCCAGGCCGACCGTCTCATCCCCGTGCGCCAGCACTGATTTGTTCCGTGCCCTGACGATTTCGTTGAGATGGGACAGGGCCTTCTTCCCGGCCAGGCCCCCCTTAGAGACGAGCGGGTCGTCCTGCGCCGTGAGCAGGATCGCGGCACTGATCAGACCGATGACCGGCGGCAGCGTGGTTGCCGGAACACGACGCCCCAGATCGTGCATGATGGCGGCGTAGCGTGCCTGGAGACCGGGGACGTCGGCGGTGAGTAAGGTGTAGTCCGGGCGGTCGCAGGAGAAACCCGAAGCGAGACTTTCGAGCCGGCCGGACAGGCAGCCTTCGATGGCGCGATAGAACAGCAGCGCCGCGAAGTCGTGCCGTCCGACCTCGCGATAGTGCTGGCCGAGCACGAAAAAGCAGACGAGCAGGTTCGTCCGGTCACCGTCCGGTAGACGGCGCAAGAACGCCAGTTGGTCTTCGACCCGCCCGGCCGTCTCTGAACTGATCTCGTGCCGCGCATGCCGCAAGGCGAGCTCGACCGCCTCGATGCCAGAGGGCAGCGCCGGCAGATCGAGATCGCACCACGCGCGGTACAGCTCGGAGAGGGCTCGCATGAACCGGGCGCCGGTGGGTTCGGCGAGGATGTCGCTCAGCTCGTTGTAGCGCCTGCGGGCCGCCTCGAACGCGCCGCTGGCGAAGGTCTGCCAGGCCGCCGCCATCTCTTGTTCCCCGAACAGTGCGGTCGGATTGTCGAGGATGAGCAGCCGGTCACTCCCGGGGATGGGGCGGCGGGCCACCGGATCGAAGTCGCTGTCCACATAGCACAGACCGAGTTCGAGCTGCCAGGCCGCGAGCGCCGCCGCGGCGCTCATCACCTTGCGCCCGCCGGTGATGTCGATGATCGCGGTCGGACGCTGACCGTCCTCGGCCTGCAGCTTGTCGAGCTCCGCCTTGACGATCTTGTAGATGTCGAGTGGATCGGTCGGGTTACAGGGAGAATGCCGAAAGTGGCTATAGCGCATGCCCCTCTTGCCCACCACGTGATCGGCGATGACATCGATGCTTTCCGGTGCCGTGGCCGACGACACCACCACGAGCCGCTCGGGTTGGAGTAACTCGTAGGCGATGACGGTTGTCTGCGGCGAAAACCCGCACAGGCTGATGAGCAGCGTCACCGGTGAGCCAGGGAGGCGATCACTGCGAGTGGCCGCACGAGCGATCACATCGTCCAGCATCTCGTCGAGATAGAAACGGATGGTCTGCGACTGCCTGCTGCCCTTGCCGTACTCCTCGTCCCCCCGCTCTATGCGGCGTAGTTGCGCTGCCTTAACCTCAAACGCCGTCATCCTCGCTACCTGCGTCCCGCCACGATTGGAGAAACCCCACCCCAGAGGGACGCTAGCAAGAAACCACCATGATCAAGCGCGAACTGTCGAGCAGCACCGCCTGATACGGCAAACGCCCAGGTCAAAACACATCTTCGGCCGCAGAATAGTGAGCGCATGCCGCCTGCGCCTTGATCAAACTTGGGCCTGGGTCGATGAGTTCGTAGTCGCCTTCCAACTCCTCGCTTGAGGACGCCGCGCAGCGCGGTCCACATGGACTGCCAGACTCCGTGTTCTAAGAAATCCATGACCTAATCAACCGGCGACGGCGACGGTCTCAGTGGTTGCGTCGAAATTCGATAAGCGTGAAGTCCAAATGCACCAAACCTTCGGCGTCGGCGTGTGCGGCGAACTCGGGAGATGGCCCCAGCTCGGACGACGGGACCGAGAAGAGATGCTCATTGTAGACGTTACCCTGCAGCTCATTTTCGTGTGCGAATTGATACAATAGGTTCGCATTACCCATGGAATTGCTGAAGCCGAGAAAGATGCGCCCTCTGTCGGTCAGGTGTGCCGGTGCGGCGCGCAAAAAGTTGCGGTGCATGGCGTATCCTGGGTCAAAGAAGGCGTACTCGAGGGGGATCGTCGGTGACCAAGCCAAGGGAGCCTCAATGAAGGGAGAATCCCAATAGATCAGGTCGAAGGTTTCATCCTCGCCGATCGCGCTGAAAAGGTCGCTTTCCAGTACGCGTACCTGGTCGCTCACTCCGTGCCGCTGCGCATTAATCCTGGTATTGTCGACTGCGGCAGGGTTGATGTCGACAGCCGTCAGCACAGCCGCGCAGTGCGGCGAGGACTGAGGCCAGACCGTTCCCAGATCCTATCTCCAGAAAACTTTCGGCCTCTTCAACGGGTAGCCAAGAGGCATAGAGTCCGCTCGCCCACACGAAGTCTCCGCCAAAGACCCCCTCGAGTTGATCCCACTCCCGATCTAGCAGCGAAAAGGTCGGGCTCATGCCTTGGCTGATGTCTTTGAAAACCTGCTGCCCCATTGCATAGCCAAGTTTGTTCATCACGCAACCCTTCGAGGATAGCACCGACCTACCGATGGTAACCAGGTCGCGGGACTCAGTCCATATCCCTGAGAGAGCCACCAAGAAGAATCTTGATACTGAGCCTCTCTTCTTGGTGGCCGTGAAAGTTTATTATCCACCGACTTCCAGTGAGATCGAGGCGTGAATTAAGGTCTTGCCCGCACTCCCTCTGGCTCCATCATAAACTCTATGCCGAGTGGAACGCGGCTGGTACGGCTTGGCGGAATAGGTCATCAAAGGCGCGGGCAGTGCCCTGGCGGGCGCCGAACCGTACACGGCGTTCGCTCAGATTCCGGCCATCGAGCTTTGGCATTGGCCGACGAGTGCCCGTGCAGAGCAGAGCGCCAAGATGCACGCCAAGGTCGCCATCGCCGACCGCCGCGTGCTCTTGGTGACCAGCGCCAACCTGACCCAGTCCGGCGTCGCCAAGAACATCGAGGCCGGGCTGCTCATTCGCGGCGGCACCGTCCCCGTCCGCGCGGCGGAACACATCGCGGAACTCCAGGCCGCCGGCACGCTCGTACGCCTGGTCTAGCGAGTGCGGCGTGCGGCGTCCGGCGTCTCGGTCAGACCTCTTCGGCGTCGTGCACGAGCAGCGCCACCTGCACACGGTTGTTCAGCTCCAGCTTGGTGAGCACCCTGGACACGTACGCCTTCACGGTCGCGACGCTCACCAGCAGCTCCCTGCTGATCTCGTTGTTGGTACGGCCCTGGCCGATCAGCCTGGCGACGGAGCGTTCGTTGTCGGTGAGCCGATCGAGCGCCTGCCTGGCCCTGGTCCGGCGTGGAATGTCACCGGCCCGCGCGACCTGCGACATCACCTGCCGCAGCACGCTCGGCGAGAGCATCGGCTCGCCCGCGGCGACCATCCGGATCGCCCGTACGATCTCGGCGGGCGGGGTGTGCTTGAGGAGAAAGCCGCTGGCTCCGGCCCGCATCGCCCGGACGACATGATCGTCGGTGTCGAACGTCGTCAAAATGATGATCTCCGGAGGCTCGCGGCGGGCGCGCAGCCGCTCGGTGGCGGTGAGCCCATCCACCCGCGGCATCCGGATGTCCATCAGCACGACGTCGGGCCGGTGGTCGTTGACCGCGCCGACGACCTCGGCGCCGTCGGCGACCTCGGCGAGGATGCGGATGTCGTCGGCGCCGGCCAGCATCATCGAAAGGCCGGCTCGGACCAGGGCGTCGTCGTCCACGATGAGCACCCCGATGGAAGCCGGCGCGCTCATGCCGGCCACGGTAGCCGGGCCTGGAGCCGGAACTCGCCGCCGCCCGTGCGGCCGTGCTCAAGCCGCCCGCCGACGAGGCCGACGCGTTCGCGCAGGCCGATGAGCCCGGCGCCGGCGCCGGGCAGCCGGTCCGTGGTCGTGGCTGGAGTAAGGGGGTTGCGCACCTCGACCGTCAGCTCGGCGCCCGGGGCGCCGTCCACGATGACCCGTACGCCGGCGCGCGGCGCGTGCTTGCGGGCGTTGGTGAGCGCCTCCTGGACGATCCGGTAGGCGTGGCGGCCGATCCGAACGGGCACCGTGGCCAGATCGCCGATCTGGTTGTCGAAGGTGACGGGGGCGTCGGCCCGCCGTGATTCCTCGATCAGCGTGGGCAGGTCGGTCAGCGTTGGCTGCGGGCGCCGCTCGTCCGCGCCACTGTCTCGCAGCATCCCGATGACCTCGCGCAAGTCCTCCATGGCCTCGTGCGCGCACTGCCGGATGACCCCTGCCGCGCGAACCTGCTCCGCCGGCGCGTCCTTGCGGAACTCCAGCGCCCCGGCGTGCATGGCCAGCAGGGAGATCCGGTGGGCGAGCACGTCGTGCATCTCCCTGGCGAGCCGTTCGCGCTCCAGGTGCCGCGCCTCCTCCACCCGCAACCGCTGCCCCTCCTCGGCCTGCCGGGCCCGCTCTCGCAGCGACTGGACGAGCCGGCGCTGGGCCCGTACCAGCATGCCCGAGGTGATCAGCACCGCGTTCAGCAAACCGACCACCAGGACCGTCTCCACGTACGTCCGGGTCGAAGGAGAGTCGAACAAGGACAGGACGACCACCAAAGAGAACTGCACAGCGGCGACGGCGGCGGTCACCCGCCAGGACCGCCGGACGGCCACGTTGTAGAGGGCGATGAAGGTCACGCCGAAGGCCATCGACGACATGAGCATGCCGGCCAGGTCCAACGTCAGCGCCAGCGCCACCGGCCGGCGCCGTCGCAGCAGCAAGGCCAGGCAGGCGGCAACGCCGACCCCCAGATCCAGTGCGAGCGGGGGTCTCGACGATGCCGGCTCATCGGCCATCGAGCCCAGCAGGAACAGGACTCCCAGCACCGCGCCGGCGCCCACATAGGCGACGTCGGCGCCCCAGCGGCGCGTGCGCGGGTCCAGCATCGATCAAGGTTATGTCGCGGGCCCGTCCAGCCGGGAGTGGCCAGGTGTCTACCCGGCCATCGACTTTGGTCGACGCGGAATGGCAGGATGCCCGACGCCCGGCCGGGCCGGCGCCCCGGACACTCATGATCATGACGAACACCGACGGGCATGCCGCCCGGGCCGAAGCGATCACCAAGACGTACGGCGGCGCCGCCATGGTCGTCGCGCTGCACGAGGTGACCATCGGCATCCCGCGCGCCCGGTTCACCGCGATCATGGGCCCGTCCGGATCCGGCAAGTCCACGCTCATGCACTGCATGGCGGGGCTCGACACGGTCGACGCCGGCCGGGTGTTCATCGGCGACGTGGAGCTGACCGGGTTCGACGACAGACGGCTCACCCACCTGCGCCGCGACAAGATCGGCTTCGTCTTTCAGGCGTTCAACCTGGTGCCCA
>CALAED010000293.1 GCA_937891035.1 uncultured Thermomonosporaceae bacterium
CCTCCGGCCGCGCCGGTGCCGGCGGCGTGCGCGTTGTGGGCGGCGCCGGCGTTGGCGGCGTTGGCGGCGTCTCCGTCTGCGCCTTGGCCGTCGTCCGCGTCGGCAGTTCCGGCCGTCCCTCGGTCGGGGCCTCCGCCCATCGCCCAGGCGATTGCGCCGGGGTTTCGAGCCGTGCCTCGGGCCGCGGGGTCGCGATGGCGTCGGATCGCCCCGGCCCGGCCGGCGACCCGGCCGACTCGTCGGTCGTGACCGTCACGTACTTCCCGCCGCCGTTCGCGTGCTCTCCGCCGCCGCCGATCGCCGCCCGGCGGCGCGTCGACACGGCCGCCGCGGCCACCGGCTCCGGCACGGCGCGGGTCGCCGGCGCGCCGACGTCGATGTCCGGATCGTCGATCAGCAGGTCACCGGGGATCAACACGACGGCCGTCGTGCCCCCGTACGCCGAGTTCTTCAGCGTCACGCGCACGCCGTAGCGCTGGGCCAGCCGTCCCACGACGTACAGCCCAAGCTGCACGGATCGCGACATGTTGAACTCGGGCGGCCGGCTGATGCGCGCGTTGATCGCCTCCAGCCGCTCTTCGGCGATGCCGAGCCCGCGGTCTTCGATCTCGATCGCGTACCCGCGCGCGGTCACATGCGCGCTGACCTGCACCACCGCGGGCGGCGGCGAGAACGAGACGGCGTTTTCGATGAGCTCGGCCAGCAGGTGGGTCAGGTCACCGACCGCGCGCCCGGCAAGCGCGACCGATCCCATCGGCAGCACGGTCACCCGCGTGTAGTCCTCGATCTCGGCGACGGCGGCGCGCACCACGTCCATCATCGGCACCGAGCGCCGCCACCCGCGGGCCGGGGTGGCGCCGGACAGCACGATGAGGTTTTCGGCGTTGCGCCGCATCCGGGTGGCCAGGTGGTCGAGCCGGAAGAGGTCTTCAAGCTCGGCGGTATCCATCTCGCGCCGCTCCATCCTGTCGAGCAGGGTGAGCTGGCGATGGACGAGGGCCTGGGTGCGGCGGGCGAGGCTGAGCAGGACGTCACGAATGCCGCGCCGCAACTCGGCCTGCTCCACCGCGCTGCGGATGGCGGTCTCCTGTACGGTGTTGAAGGCGCGGCTGACCTGGCCGACCGCGTCGGAGCCGAAGGACAGCGGCGGCGCCTCGGCCGCGACGTCCACCTCTTCGCCGCGCCCCAGCCGCTCGACCACGCTGGGGAGCCGCCGTTCCGCGAGCTCGAGCGCGGCCAGGCGGAGCCGTTCGAGCTGGGCGATCAGGGCGCGGGCCGTGGTGATGGACAAGACGATGGACGCGATGACGGCCAGCAGGCCGAGACCGCCGGCGAGGACGAGCCTGACGATGGCGCCGGTCGCGATCGGCTTGGCGCGCTCGACCAACCGGTCGCCGGACGCCTGAATGATCTGCCGGAGCTGTGCGATCGCCGGCCCGGTCGTGTCGGCCCACTGCTTGGCGGAGACGGGCGGCCGCGGCTCGGCGCGCCCACGCGGCGGGGTCACGATCCGCTGGATGACGGTGTCCTCCAGGGCGCTTACGCGGGCCAGCGCGGTGCTGTCGGTCAACTCGGCGTACGCGGTGGGATCGTACTGCTGGATCTTCAGCGCCACGCGATCGGTGTTGAAGCGCCGCGCCCCCACGATCTCGGTGAACCGCGTCCGCTCGCTCGCGGTGAGCCGGCCGGTCGCCAGCGGCCCCGCGAGGATGGCGTCCTCCTGGGACAGCACCTCCCACATGCGATTGAGCTCGAGGAGCGCGGCCGTGTCTTTGGCGAACTGCTTGTCGTCCAATGTCGCCAAAGAGTCGTACACCCGGAAAATCGACTCGATGATGGCGGAATATTCCGCGACCGTACGGCTACGATCCGCGCTGCCCGAGTCAATGCCATTCCGGGTGGCGTCGAGCCTGTCCAGCAAGGCGAGCGTTTCTTCGATCCGCCGCTCGAGCGGGCGGTCGGCCGCGCGCTCGACGCTACCGCTGCGCGCGAGCCGGATGACATTGGCCTTCGCCCGGTCGGTCTTGGCGCGCTGCGTCCGCAGGGCCGCCATCTGCTGAGACCCGGGGTTCGCCAGCTGGACCACCGACAACCTGCGCTCGCGCTGCAGTTCGGCGAGCAGCGGGTCGGTCGGCTGGGCGATGTGCTTGTCGAGCGTGGCCACCCACAGCAGGTTCACGCCCTCCCGCAAGGTCACCCACGCCGCGAACGCCCAGAGTGCGGTGAGCGACACCAACAGGGCCGTAACCTTGATCCGCAGGCGGGAGTTGCGGAAACGCATGACAATCGCCCTTATCAAATATGTAGATAAGCCCGTTGGGTGCGGGCGGTGACCGCTATTCGCCAGTCCGTACGGCCTGCACCTTAGCAACGCCACCATTGCCCCTCAAGGTGAACTATCCACAAGGGATCACCTTTCTTATTTATGGCCTGATGTCGCTTTTGCCGTACTTATCCCCATTATGACGAGTTGCTCAGCTTTCGTCAGGTTCAGTGCTCCGAACACGACCGCGCGGACGATCGCCGCGGGCCGGTAGAGATCTTTGTCGTGCCACAGCGCCGGCTCCTCGGCGTCGGTCCGCGACAGCGGCCGGAGCAGATGCACGCGACCCCGCATCGCCGCGCGCACGGACGCCTCGTCCGGCGGGTCGTCGCCGGCCGCGTGTCCCCCGCCCCGGTTGAGCAGGATCTGCACGGCGTACGCGGTCTCCTCCGCAGTGCCCCGCCACCGGCCCCACGAGCCGTCCGGCCGCTGTGTGGCCAGCACCCAGCGCCTGGCCCGGTTCACCGCCTCCCTGGACCGTTCCCGATCGAAGCGTGCCAGCGCCAGCGCACAGGACGCGGTCGCGTAATAGGGCGAGGCGTGCCAGCGATCGGTCCAGCTGCCGTCGGCGCGCTGCCGCGCGCGCAGCCACGCTGCCGCCTTGTCGACGGCCGCGGCGTACCGCCGCGCGAGATGCCCGCCGATCCGCTCGGGCCCCATCGTCTCGAGGTAGTGGCCGAACGCCTCGATCACGTGAGCGTTGGTCGTGGTCGACGCGCCGTCTTCGCCCGGCCACGTGCAAAAGTGCGTGGGCGTCTCGTACTCCCACAGCGGGTCGGGGCGATGCTGCGCGTTGAGCAACGACAGCGCGTACAACGCCCCGGCCGTCGTGTCCGCGTCGGCCGGCAGGCCGGCGGCGGCCGGCGTGCCGTCTGGGCCGAGCGGCGCGGTCAGGCTCAGCACCAGTTGCGGAGGCGCGGCGAGGGGGACGCCCGACCGGCCGAGCCAGCTCACCACCCAGGCGCGTTCGAACACTGTGATGGGAAAGCCGCATGGCACCGGTCCATCGTGCAGGGCGCTCACCGTTTCGAGGTGCCACCGGGCGGCGTCGCCCGGCTGGACGGGGCCGCGCTCGCCCAGCCACGCGGCGGTCGCGGCGGGCGAGGCGCCGATGGTGCCGCTGAGCTCCGGGCGGATCTGCGGCAACCCCTGCGCGACGTCCCCGGCGACCTCGAGGGCGTGCCACAGCTTGCGCGGCGCGCCGCGGCCGCCGGCCAGGGCAGCGCGGACGGCGGTGAGCTTCGCGTCGTCCACGCCGGCGGGGCACGGCAGGCGGTCGCCGGAATCGGCGGCCAGGTGCCGATTGATGAGCGCGACGAGGTACGGCACGATCAGCTCGATCGCCGGCAGGTCCGGGAGCGCCGGGCCGGCACCGGACAGGAGGCCGGACAGCAGATCGAGACCACGCGCCGCCGCCCGTGTCAGCTCGCGCCCGGGTGCGCCGTGGCCCCCGCCAGGGGGCCGGCGGCGGGCCGAAAGCAGCGCCTCGGTCGCGCTCAGCGTCGGCACCAGCGCGTACCCGTCATCGGGGGCGCCCCAGCCGCCGTCCGGACGCTGGGCGTCCAGGAGGAACCTGATCCGCTTCGCGTCGCCCGTCAACCAGGGGCTCAACGTGACCAACCGCCCGGTCTCGTAAACCGAAGGGGACACCTGACCCCAAGGATGGTCGAGGAGCTCGGCGATCAGCGCCCGGGCGGCCACCTGGCCGCCGGCGCTCACCACGCTCCCCGCACAGCACTCAGCGCGCTCGACCGGGTTCCCCGCACAGCACTCAGCGCGCTCACCTGGGGTCCCGTTCGGGAGCGTTCCCCCAAAAGTCGCCGGCGCCATAGAACCCCGCGCAAAAGTCCATCTGCCGTTCCATGTAGTCGGCGTGGGCGGCGAGCCGCGGCCGGCGCTCGCGCAGCTCGCCGAGCCGATGTCTGGCCGCCGTGGTGAGCTCGGCGAGGCGGCCCTTCACGCCGTCGCCGGTGACGTCGAGCATGAGTGCGTTGAGGTCGCCCCAGGCCAGGTCTCGTTCGTACGTCCCGAGGTCGTTGATCAGCCGAATGACCCGCTGCACCTCCCAGCTCGCGGCGCGGACCAGGTCGCCGCCGGCGTCATCGACGGGACCCGTGGCGATCCAGTGCGCGGCGAACACGAACGAGAACCCGAGATTGTGGGCGTTGGCCAGGTATTCGTCGAAGGTCGGGCGGTCGATCGCGCCAGCGTCCCGCGCCGCCTTCCACGCCCATTCACGCGCCATCGCCTCCAGCATGAGGCGCAGCTCCTCGCGCCAGAAGGCGCCCAGTTCAGCGAAGGCCGGCGCCGCCGCAAGCTCGGCGCGCAGGTCGGCGAGGGCGCGGGTGAGATCGTCACCGGCGACGGGGGCGGCGCCGTCGGCCACCGCCGCGCACCGGCGCACCATGTCGTGCACCTCGCGCTCGGACGTGGCCACATAATCGATCCGCCAATCAAGGCCAAAGCACCACAGGCAGGCGTGGTTGGCCGTCCGCAGCTCGGCCGCGGCGCGCCCCGGCCCGCTGAAGGCGGCGGCCGCCGCGAGCGTGCCGAACATGGCCGGATCAGCCGTCTTTGCGTCCAGCAGGCCCGGGTAGCGTGCCGCCCACTCGCGCATCTCCCGCTGGCTTTGCCCCGCGACGGCGCTGATGGCCCCGCACTCGCGCGCCGCCGGGGCCCGCCCCACCCCGGCCGCCGGAAGAGTGCTCATTGGACCGGTCCCACGGCGGTGAGGATCATTTCAATGTCGCGATCAGGGCGCAAAGTCGCGCCGATCCGGGGCTCGACCGCTGCGAGGGGCGGCGCCACGGGCCGAAAGCGGCTCAGGATGCTGGCCAGGATCAGTTGCGCCTCGACGTTGAAGACGTGCCGGCCGATGCACTGGTGCGGGCCGCCGCCGAACGGGAAATAGGCGTATCGATGCCGGCCCGCAGCCCGCTCGGGGGCGAACCGGTCGGGGTCGAACTCCAGCGGCCGATCCCACACCGAAGCCAGCCGATGTGTCAGGAAGGGGCTGATCAGCAGGGTCTGACCGGCCTTGATCGGCACACCGCCGATGACGCCCGGCCGGACGGCGACCCTGGGAAACATCCAGCCCACGGGGAAAAGACGCAGCAACTCCTGGACCACCCGCTTGACGTACTCCAGGTCACGCAGGTGTTCGGGCCGGACGACGCGATCGTCGCCGACCACGCGGCCGATCTCGTCGTACAGTCGTTCGGCGACCCGGGGGTGCGCGGCGAGCAGCGGCCACAGCCAGGTCAGCGCCACGGTCGTGGTCTCGGTGCTGGTGGCGAACATGGCGAGGAGGTTGTCGCGGATCCACTGGTCGGGCAGAGCGCGGCCATCGGGCGTGCGCGCCCGGCACAGCGCGGTGAAGATGTCGTGGCCGGGGCCCGGCTCCTCGCGATATCTGGCCACCAGGCCGAACAGCGTGTCGTCCATGACCTGGACGGCCTTTTTGAACGCGCGGTCCCCGGGCAGCGGGATGGCACGCGGCATGAACGGCAGCAGGAACCGGCAGGCGATCGAGGTGGCGACCTCGTCCATGGCGGGGATAAGCAGCTCCGCCTCGGCCGTGGAGATCTTGTCGCCGAACAGGACCTTGATCACGGTCTCGTTGACAATGCGGCCCATCTCCGGGAGCACCTGGATGGGCCGGCCCATGGCCGCCGCCGCGCCGAGGGGCTCGACCGCCGTGTTGACGGCCGCCGCCATCTGATCGGTGATCGCGTGCACATTTCGCGTCGTGAACACCGGCTGCAGGACGCGTTTGCTGAATTCCCATTCGGCGCGTTCGGCCAAGATGCTGTCGCCCATGAGAGTGCGCAGCGGCCGCCAGAAAACTCCTTCGCGCAGGTAGTTTTCCGCTTCGCGCCGCAGCACCTGCTGTACGTGGTCGGGATGGGTGACCACCCAGGGCCGGGAGGCTCCGAGGTCCAGTTGGAAGATCTCGCCGTCGGCCGCTCGGCCCATACGTTCCAGCTCTTTTAGCGGGTCCTTGATAAGCCGGGGCAGGGAACGATAAAGCGGAAAATTGACCACCCCGCGCGGTGCGTTCGTATCGACTTGGCTGGACATCGCGAGTGTCCTCGTCCGGCGGCGCAATCATGCCAATGGCAGGAGCGGCGCCGATGCTAGGGCGAGCTGGATCGAAGGTCTGTCAACGGCAAGGAAAGTTTCTAACGAGCACGGGCGGGACTCTAGCATCTGTTGCCACACTGCCCCCAGGGTTACCCCTTGAGGCTTTCTCTACGTGATTTCACATGGTGAACTTGTGTCCGGCTAGATGCCGGAAAGCAACATTTGTGGGTCTATGTCGGTTATAAACATGTTTCGCCTAGGATGCAACGTTGGTGCACATGCATTCGATTCCACCGGGCGAGCCTCACGTGCCTCGCACCGCTCGTCCGGCTCATAACCTGACAAAGCACAAACGCTTCGAGGAGGGACACGATGGACTTCGGGTTGGGCGTTCCCACCGCCGGCACCGCCACGTCACCTGAGGCGATCTCGCAGGTGGCCGTGGGGGCCGAGCGTCTCGGTCTCGCGTCGATCTGGACGTTCGAACGGCTGCTTCGCCCGACGCGGCCGGTCTCGATGGGCGGCGGGCCGCCGGTCACGGTGCCCGACTACTACGCCAGCGTGTACGACCCGCTCGAGACGCTCGCCTTCCTCGCGGGCAAGACCGAACGGGTCCGGCTCGGCACGAGCGTCATCGACGCGCTCTTCCACCCGCCCGTGGTGCTCGCGCGCCGGCTGGCCACGCTGGACCGGCTGAGCGGCGGCCGCGTCGTCGCCGGCCTCGGCCAGGCATGGATGCAGGAGGAGTTCGCGGTCGCCGAGGTCTCACCCAAGCGCAGGGGCGCCGGCTTCAGTGAACACATCGAGGCGATGCGCGCCGTCTGGGGTGCCGATCCGGTGTCGTTCGATGGCCGCTTCTACCAGATCCCGGAGTCGCAGATCGGGCCGAAGCCGCTGCAGCCGGGTGGTCCGCCGCTGCTCGTCGGCGCCGGGACCGTCGCCGGGGCCGAACGAACGGGCCGGATGGGCCTCGGCCTGAACCCGATCGCCGGATCCCCTCTTCAGCCGACCCTTGACGCACTGGGCGAGTTCATTCAGACCTTCCGGCGGGCGGCCGAGTCGGCCGGCCACGATCCCGGCGTGCTGCCCGTGGTCGTCCGCGTCAACGGCCCGATCACAGAACGCGCGCTGGACGAGCGCGCGCCACTGACCGGCTCCGTCGATCAGGTCCTCGACGACCTGGCCCGCCTGGAGACCTTCGGCGTCAACGAGGTCATGTGGTCGATGGGTACCAAGCCCGACCGGCAGATCGCCGCCATGGAACGCCTGCTCGCCGCCACCCGTTCCTGACCCGCTCCCGCTCCCGGTAGGCGCCCGGTCAGGAGCCGGCGGCGGCGTCGGGCGGCTCGGGTGCGGCCGTGTAGGCGGCGATCGTACGATCGGCGGCGGCCCGCGCCGCGGCCGGGTCGGTGCCGGCCGCGATGTCGGCGTCGCGCCACCGCTCGCCGCTCAGCGTCATGAACCGCCGGCCATCGGCCGAGGCGACCCACCGCTCGCCCTCGTCCCGGTCGACGGCGAACCCGGACGCCAGATGGATGGCCAGGCCCACGAGGCCCATCTCCCAGCCGATGCCGACCGCGCCCGGGCCGAACTCGACCCATCGTTCGTCCACGGGGGCGATGTGCTCGAGTTCGAGTCGCGCCCCGCCGCCGGCCTCGGGTGACAGCCGTACCTCGATCCAGTTCGTCGCCTCGCCGAACTCCCAGGTCGCGGTGAAGCTCTTCGGCGGGTCACAGCGCTCGATCGTGCCGCTCGCGTTGCCTTCGAGGTGGAAGCGGCCGCCGAGGCGCAATTCGCCGCTGACCGGTAGGAACCAGCGCGATATGCGCTCGGCGTTGGTGCAGGCGTCCCATAGGTCGTCGACGTCGGTGTCGTAGGTCTGGCCGATGATGACCGAGCGCGCCTCGCCCGCGTCGAGCACACGCGTGCCGACCTGTCGCCGTACGGTGTTGATCTGCTCACTCACATCGATCATGAAATGCTCCTGTCGTCGCTGTCCTCACCCTGGTCGCGGAGCCGGCGCTCCCGTTTGCCGCGGGCCACCTCCGTCGCCAGCGCCGCCAGATGCGGGGTCCAAAAGCGCCGGAATCGGTCCAGCCACGCGTCGACTTCGCGCAACGGCGCCGGGTTCACCGCATACATCCGCCTGGTGCCCTCGGGCCGCACCGAGGCGAAGCCGCCGTCGCGCAACACGCGGAGGTGCTGAGAGACGGCCGGCTGGGAGATGCCGAACTCCTCCCGGATGACCGCGCACACCGCGCCCGAGGTCATCTCGTCGTCGGCGAGCAACTCGAGGATCCGCCGGCGAACGGGATCACCTAGCACTTCGAACGCGTGCACCCGGCCGAAGCTACTAGGGATTGCTTATATAAGTCAACGACTATCTAAGGCCGACTGAATATAGAGCTGGGCATACCCGTGGGCGTTCGGTCTCCGCCCGGTTGCACGCCGTCCGCTCGGCCCCTGTCCTCGCCGGGCTGCGCCACCTCGCCGCCGAGCTGGAGGCGCACTTCGACCGCGAAGAGCGCCGGCTGGGCGCCGCGCTCAACGCCCTGTAGCGCCGTCGGCGGATCGGACGGGCATGCCGGGCAGGTCGAGTGGCACCGTCGCCGGGTATTTCAAGCCCGTCCCGGTGTTGAGCACCACGACCTGGTCGTCGAGGCTGAGCCAGCCGGCGCCGCGCAGCTTCCTGGCCGCGGTGACGGCCGCCGCCCCCTCCGGGCAGATGAACGCTCCTTCGAGCTCGGCGACCTGGCGCAAGTCGGCGAGCAGTTCATGATCGGAGACGCTGATCGCGGTGCCCGACGTCGCGGTCAACGCCTCCAGGATGAGGAAGTCGCCCAGCGGTTTGGGCACGTTGATGCCGAACGCGACCGTGTGCGCGTTCGGCCACGGGGCGCTGACCGACTCGCCCCGCTCGAACGCCCGCACGATCGGCGCGCAGCCTTCGGCCTGGACCGCCACCAAGCGGGGCAGCGCACCGGAGATCCAACCGAGCTCGCGCAGCTCGAGCAGCACCTTGTAGATGCCGATCAGACCCACCCCGCCGCCGGTCGGATAGATGATCACATCCGGCGGCCGCCAGCCGAGCTGCTCCACGATCTCCAGACCCATCG
Organism: uncultured Thermomonosporaceae bacterium; assembly: GCA_937891035.1. Classification (GTDB taxonomy): domain Bacteria; phylum Actinomycetota; class Actinomycetes; order Streptosporangiales; family Streptosporangiaceae; genus CALAED01. Next base: position 9,523 of record CALAED010000293.1, read on the forward strand.
TCTTCTTCCCCTCGATGCGGTACGGCTCCTTGAGCGTGGAGGCGTCGTACACCGAGGGCCCGGCCGCGACGAGCTCGCCGACCACGCGACCGGCATCGCTGATCACCCCCTCTACCACATGGACGTCCGCGCCCGCGGCCACGCACTCGCGCCGGGTGATCTCCGGCGCGTCCGCCGGCATGACGATGGTGGCGGTCAGCCCGGCGCGCGCCGCGTACGCCGCCCACGCGGCGCCGGCGTTGCCGTTGGTCGGCATCGCGAACCGCTCGACCCCGAGCTCGGCCGCCCGCGAGACCCCCACCGCCGCCCCGCGCGCCTTGAACGACCCGGTCGGGATCAGCCCCTCGTCCTTCATCAGCAGCCGCGGCAGGCCGATCAGCTCGCCGTACCTGGACAGCGGCAGCAACGGCGTCATCCCCTCGCCGAGGGTGACCACCGCGTCCGCCTCGCGTACCGGCAACAGCTCGTGGTAACGCCAAAGATCGGCCGGGCGGGCGGCGATGTCGGCGGGGCGCACCGACGAGCGCAGCGCCGCCAGGTCGTAGCGCGCCAGCAGCGGCGCCCGGCACCGTCCGCACAGCTGCCGCGGCCGATCCGGCGCGCAGGCCGCGCCGCAGCGGGTGCATTCGAGATGAGACAGCTGGCTGAAACGCACCGGCCGTTCTCCTTTCGATCGTCATCGTCGCATCGTGTCCGCGGTGCCCGCCCGGCGCGGGCCGTGGTGCTCGCGCCATGCCGGCCACCGGCCTGCCCGACCGGCGGCGCCGGCCACGCCGCCAAGACCCGGCGCCGCCTGGGCGCCGACGTTCTTCCCGAGGACTGAAGCACCGGCCGCCCGGGCCATGGACGCACGCCCTCCTGACACACGGCCGGGGCGAAGGCGGTCCCGGGGCCGTCGGCGGGTGGCTTACTTGCCGGGTTCGGGGTCGCGCGGGAGGCCGAGCATGCGTTCGCCGATGATGTTGAGCTGGACCTCGGTGGTGCCGCCGTAGATCGTCATGGCCCGGCTGAACAGCATGTGGCGGGCGTAGGTGCCGCTGTCGGCGCCCTTCTCCTCGACGGCGGCCAGCGGTCCTTGCGCGGCCCAGACGTAGTCGGCGACGTTCTGGTTGAACTGGACGCCGAGCAGCTTGCGGACGCTGGCCTCGGCGCCCGGGTTGAGCCCGGACAGCTGCTTGAGGGTCGTCCGCAGGCCGAGCAGCTCGATCGACTGGCCCTGGCAGATCAGCTTCCCGAGTTCGACGGCCATGACCGGGTCAGGCTCGGCCCGGGCGGCGACGTGACCGATGACGTCCTTAAGGCCGAGCCCGAGCCCGCCGCTGCCGCTGGACAGCGACACCCGCTCGTTGCTGAGGGTGTTCCTGGCCACCTTCCAGCCGCCGTTCACGTCCCCGACCACGCACTCGTCGGGGACGAAGACGCCGTCGAGGAAGACCTCGTTGAAGACCGCCTCGCCGGTGAGCTCCTTGAGCGGCCGTACGTCCACGCCTTCGGACTTCATGTTGACCAAGAAGTAGGTGATGCCATCGTGCTTTGGCGCCGCGGGGTCGGTACGAGCCAGGCAGATGCCCCACTCGGCCCAGGCGGCGACGGACGTCCAGATCTTCTGGCCGGTGAGCCGCCAGCCGCCCTCGACGCGCTCGGCCCGCATCGACAGCGACGCGAGATCCGAGCCCGCGCCCGGTTCGCTGAACAGCTGGCACCAGATCATCTGCCCGCGCAGCGTAGGCCGCAAGAACCGCTCCTTTTGCTCGTGCGTGCCGAACGCGACAAGCGAGGGGATCACCCAGGCACCGATGCCGAGGGAGGGGCCGCCCACCTTGGCGCTGCGCAGTTCCTGCTGGATGAGCACCTGCTCAAGCGGAGAGGCGTCCTTTCCCCATGGCGCCGGGAGGTGCGGGGCGACCCAGCCGCCGTCGCCCATCACGGTCCAGCGCTCGGATTGGTCTTCGATCGCGGCCAGCCCGGCGACCTCGGCGCGGATCCGGCGCCGCAGCGGCTCGGTCTCCTCATTCAGCTCCACCTCGACGGCGCGGCTGACCCCGGCGCGGACGAGCCGGGTCACCGATGCGGCCCACTCGGCCGCCGGGCCGAGCAACTGGCGCAGCGTCGAGGCCCGCCGCAGGTACAGATGGGCGTCGTGCTCCCAGGTGAAGCCGATGCCGCCGAGCACCTGGATGGCGTCGCGGGCGCACTGGACGGCGGCATCAGGCGCGATGACGGCGGCCGCCCCGGCCGCGAACGCCGCCTCATCCGCCGGGACGGCGTCCCCGCCGCCAGGGCCGGAGACCGGTTCGTCGATGGCCCGGGCGGCATCCCAGACCGCGGCCCTGGCCTGCTCGAGCGCGATGAGCATCCGGGCGCACTTGTGCTTGACGCCCTGGAACTGGCCGATCGGGCGGCCGAACTGCTCGCGCACCTTCGCGTACTGCGCCGCCGTGGTGACACACCAGCCGGCCACGCCGACCGCCTCGGCACCCAGCAGGAGAGCGGCCAGGTCGAGCACCTGTGGCCCCTCCAGCCCGTCGAGCACCCGATCGGCCGCGACCGTGACATCGGCCGCCTCGACCCTGCCCACCGGCCGCAGCCGGTCCAGGCTGGGCAGCGAGGTGATCGTCAGGTCGGGGGCGTCCACCGCGACCCACTCCTCACCTTGATCGGTGCCCACCGGCATGATGACGACGTCGGCGAGGCCGGCGCCGAGCACAGGCTCGATGGTGCCGCTGATCACCAGATTGCCGCCGGCGCGCCGGCCGCGCAGGCCGGCCACGGGGCCGGCGGCGCCGCCCCCGGCGGACAGCGCCACCGCGCCGGTGCGGGAGCCGTCGGCCAGGCCGGGGAGCAGCTCTCCGCGCGCCTTGGCGTTGCTCGAGGCCGACAACGCGGCGCCGGCCAACACGGTCGGCAGGTACGGTCCCGGAGCCACGGCCCGGCCGAGCTGCTCGATGGCGACGGCGAGCTCCAGCAGTCCGAAGCCCTGGCCTCCGTGCTCTTCGGCGATGTGCAGCCCGAGCAGACCCTGGTCGGCTAGGCCCGCCCAAAACGGCGGACGGCCCAGGGGACCATGCCGTGTCGCGTCCGCGCCGGCGTTCGCGTCAAGTGCGGCCCGTACCGTGTCGGGCGCGATGTTGCGCTCCGCGAAGCCGCGCACCGAGGCCGCCAGCGCCTCGTGCTCCTCGGTCAGCCCGATGGACATAAGACACCCTTTCCGGCCGGTCCCCCCGGCGAAGTCACACGCTCACCGACGCCGATTCTAGAACGGGATTCGTGTTGGCGTGCGGAGTGACATTACTCACCATAGGTGGGCATGTCGCCACTGCGGGGATTGGCGCCGCGACGGCCTGCCGTCAGCTCATCGTCGTCGGCCGCCTCTTCGGGACCGTCCCCGGCGGACGCCTCTGTGGCCGCTTCGGTGGACGCCTTGGCGGACCTGCGTGCCTTGAACAGGCTGGCGAGCGTGGTCACCGCCATGGTGCCCGTGATGACGGCCAGCGACAGCCAGATGGGGATCTCCGGCGCCCACGCCACGTGATAGCTGTGTAGCGCCTCAAGCACAAGCTTCACGCCGATGAAGGCGAGGATGAACGACAGGCCCTTATCCAGGTAGACGAGCCGCTCGACCAACCCGCCCAGCAAGAAGTACAGCTGGCGCAGCCCCATCAGCGCGAAGGCGTTGCAGGTGAAGACGATGTAGGGCTCTCTGGTAAGGCCGAAGATCGCGGGAATCGAGTCGAGGGCGAACAGCAGGTCGGTGGTGCCGATCGCGATCATGACGATGAACAGCGGCGTGACCAGCAGCCGTCCCTGGCGCCGGGTGACCACCTTGGCGCCGTCGTAGTCGTCGGACGTCGGCAGCAGCCGCCTGCTCCACCGCAGCATGATGTTCTCGGTGAACTGCTCCTCGTTCGCGTCGTCGTGGCGGCGGAGCAATGTGGCGGCGGTCCAGATCAGGAACGCGCCGAAGATGAAGAACACCCATTCGAACGCGGAGATCGCGGCGGCGCCGGCGGCGATGAAGACGCCGCGCAACAGCAGCGCCATGGCGATGCCGATGAGAAGCACCCGGTGCTGGTGGATCTTGGGCACGGCGAACCGGCCCAAGATCACGTAGAAGATGAAGAGGTTGTCAATGCTGAGGCTGTATTCGGTGAGGTATCCGGCGAAGAACTGCCCAGCGATCGATCCCCCGGCGACGACGGCCAGGCCCAGCCCGAACAGGACGGCCAAGGTGACGTAGAACGTGACCCAGGCGCCGGCCTGACGCAGCGTGAACGCACGCGCCTTGCCCCGGTCAACGACGATCAGATCAACAAAGATCAGCGCGATGAGACAACCGAGAGTCAGGCCCCAGCCCCACAGGGAAACGTCCACAACTCAACCTCCGGCGAACATTAAACATCGCCGGAGGTCTCTCCCGATCCCACCGTCTCCGGCGCGACCCGACGGCCCCGGGCCGGCCTGTAGAAAGGACCGACCGTGATGACGAGACTGCCGCGTGGGGATACTCCCCTCCTCACGACATGACTATATAGGATCCGCGCGCCACGGAGATCTTTCACTGGCCGCGCGTCCGGCCAGAGGTCAACCTCCGTCTCGCCCCTTTACCGTACGGTGCCGGTCGTGGCCTGTCTGCCCCCACCCCCCCTTTCGCCCGGGTGGTCGGCGGTCCCCCCAGGTCAGCGGGCGATGAGCTTTCGGTACTCAGCGGTCAACTGGTCGACGGCGTCGGATTCGACGGGGAGCGCGACCGCGCGTTGAGCCGCCGCCGCGCCCAGCCGTACCGCCAGCGATGCGTCATCGAGAATGCGGTTCACCGCGGCCGCGAGCGCCGCCGGGTCGCCGACCGGGACGAGCAACCCGGCACACTCCTCAGGTGACGAGTCAGCCGACTCGTCGGCTGACTTGTCGGCTGACTCGTCGGCTGACTCGTCGGCGGCGCCGAGCAACGCCGGCACCCCGCCGACCCGCGTGGCCACCAGCGGCCGGCCCGCGCGCAGGATCTCCTGCAAGACAAGCGGCTGGCCCTCCCACAGGCTCGGCATGACGGCCACGTCGGCGGCGGCGAGCAGCTCGGGGACGTCGGATCGGCGCCCGAGCAGCCGCACCGGCAGGTCCTCGCGTTCGATCCTGGCGCGCAGTCCGGCCTCCATGGGGC